>CALLVJ010000198.1 GCA_938010625.1 uncultured Stomatobaculum sp.
CCAGACTTCTCCCTCCTCAATCTCACCATCGCCGAGCAGCGCATAGGGGCGATAGGATTCCCCGTAAATCTTAGCTGCCAGCGCCATGCCGACTGCCGCCGAAATGCCCTGCCCCAGAGAACCGCTCGACATATCGACACCCGGGATGTGCTTCATATCCGGATGACCCTGCAGATAGGAGCCAATGTGACGCAGCGTGAGCAGATCCTCTTCCGGGAAAAAGCCGCGCGCTGCGAGCGCCGCATAGAGGCCGGGCGCACAGTGTCCCTTGGAGAGCACAAAGCGGTCTCTCAGCGGATCTCCCGGATTCTTCGGATCAATATGTAGTTCCTCGAAGTAAAGCAGCGTAAACACCTCCGCTGCCGAGAGAGAGCCGCCCGGGTGTCCGGACGCAGCCGCATGAGTGGCGCGGAGTATGCCTCTCCGCAGCTTTAGCGCATATCGTTTCAGCTCCTGATTATCCATTTATCTTGTCTCCTCCTGTCCCCAAAGCCCAAAACAGACTTCGGGTTCAGTATAGCAAAAGCTTCTATATAAGAGAAGAACCAATCTTGCGAAAAAGCTTGCGCGAATGGCGCCGAAAAATGGCATCAAAAAAGCTCAGGCATACGCCTGAGCACTTTAGAGCTTTCGGCCGGACTCGAACCGGCGACCCACGCATTACGAATGCGTTGCGCTACCAACTGCGCTACGAAAGCAACGTGACCGATCCGGGAATCGAACCCGGGTTTGAGCCGTGAGAGGGCTCCGTCTTAGCCGCTTGACCAATCGGCCTTGCTGTTGCTGCATGCTCTTTTCAGAGCAAATCGAGGCGACAAGATTCGAACTTGCGGCCTCAGCGTCCCGAACGCTGCGCTCTACCAAACTGAGCCACGCCTCGAACTGTTTCCTCAATGCTTAGACAGTATACTGGACAGGCGCGCGCTTGTCAACAAAAAAATTCAAAATGACGAGGTGTTCGACCTCCCTGTTCGACGACTTACAAGATCACAACAACAACCAGAGCCCTGCCTCGCAGTCTCACTTTACCACAAGATTCACAATCTTGTTCGGCACATAGATTTCCTTGACGAGATTCCTGCCCGCAAGCGCTGTCTGGATCTTCTCGTCCGCCTTAGCGAGCGAGAGCGCCTCTTCCTTCGCGCAATTCATCGGGATGGTTATTGTGGCTCTGAGCTTGCCATTCACCTGAACGCCAATCTCAATGCTCTCGTCGACGGTTTTCGCCTCATCGTGCTCCGGCCAGCTCGCGAGCTGTAAAGAGCCCTCGCCGCCCTGGTTCTGATAAATCTCCTCGGCGATGTGCGGCGCAAACGGGTTCAGGAGCTTTACAAAGCAGAGCAGCTGCTCTCTTCCAATCTTCTTCTCTCTGCCAGCCTCATTTAAGAAGGTCATGAGCGCTGCGATTGCCGTGTTGTACTTCTGCTCCTCAATATCTGCCGAAACTTTCTTGATGGTCTTGTGGAGCGGTGCCTCAAGTGTCTTGACCGGCTCCTCGCTCACCATATCCTGTAGTTGGAAGACGCGCTCCAGGAAGCGGCGGCAGCCCTTCACCGAGCTGTCATTCCACGGCGCCGCCGAACCGTAATCGCCCATGAAGAGCACATAGACCCGGAGCGTATCCGCGCCGTACTGCGAGACGATGTCGAGAGGATCCACGACATTGCCCTTCGACTTACTCATCTTCTCGCCGTCCGCGCCGAGAATCATACCCTGCGCCGAACGCTTCTTGTAGGGCTCCGGCGTATTGACCTCGCCGAGGTCATAGAGGAAGTGGTGCCAGAAGCGGGAGTAAATCAAATGGCGCGTCACATGCTCCATGCCGCCATTGTACCAGTCGACCGGCATCCAGTAATTGATCTTCTCGCGGTCTGCAAACTTCTCGCTGTTGTGCGGGTCACAGTAGCGGAGGAAGTACCAGGAGGAGCCGGCCCACTGCGGCATCGTATCGGTCTCGCGCTTTGCTGCGCCGCCGCACTTCGGGCAGGTGCAGTTCACGAACGACTCGACCTTCGCGAGCGGCGACTGTCCGTCCTCCCCCGGCTTGAAGTTATCCATATCCGGCAGACGGAGCGGCAGCTCGTCATACGGCACTGCGACCACGCCGCAGTGCGGGCAGTGAATCAGCGGAATTGGCTCGCCCCAGTAGCGCTGGCGGTTAAACGCCCAGTCCTTCATCTTGAACTGCACGCCTGCGTGGCCAATGCCCTTCTCTGCGAGGAATTCGAGCATGCGTGCAATCGAATCCTTCTTATTCGTAAGGCCATTCAGGAAGTCGGAGTGAATCATAACGCCGTCGCCGCTATACGCTTCCTTCTCGAGGTCACCGCCCTCAATGACAGGAATAATCTCCGCGCCAAAGCGCTTCGCGAACTCGTAGTCTCTCTGGTCGTGCGCCGGCACTGCCATAATCGCGCCGGTGCCATAGCCCATCATCACATAGTCCGAGATAAAAATCGGAATCTCCCTGCCGCTAACTGGATTGATGGCTGAAATGCCCTCAATGCGAACACCAGTCTTGTCCTTGATCAGCTGGGTGCGCTCAAATTCAGTCTTCCGGGAAGCCTCCTCGCGATAAGCAAGCACGGCATCCATATTTTTGATTTTGGACGAGAACTTGTCAATCAGCGGATGCTCGGGCGCAATGACCATGAATGTGACGCCAAAGAGCGTATCGCAACGCGTCGTATAGATTTCGAGCTTCTCGTCGAGCTCCTTTAAGGGGAAGTCGACAAAGGCGCCGGTCGACTTGCCAATCCAGTTGATCTGCTGCTGCTTGATATTTTCGGGATAGTCCACTTCATCGAGACCCAGGAGGAGCTTGTCCGCGTACTTCGTAATCTTTAAGTACCAGACATCCTTCGGGAGCTGAATGACATCCGAGTGGCAGATGTCGCACTTACCGCCCTGCGAGTCCTCATTGGAGAGAACAACCTTGCAGTGGGGGCAGTAGTTGACCAGGGTCTTATTGCGGAACACGAGCCCCTTCTCAAAGAGCTTTAAGAAAATCCACTGCGTCCACTTGTAGTAGTCGTCGCGGGAAGTGTCGATCACACGGGTCCAGTCGAAGGAGAAGCCAACGCGCTTCAGCTGCTCTGAGAATTTTGCAATGTTCTTGTCTGTGATTTCGCGCGGATGCGTGTTGGTCTTGATCGCATAGTTCTCGGTCGGCAGGCCAAAGGCATCGAAGCCAATCGGAAACAGCACGTTGTAGCCCTGCATTCTCCGCTTTCTCGAGAGCACCTCAATGCTCGAGTATGCCTTGATATGACCGACGTGCATGCCCGCACCACTCGGGTAGGGAAATTCCACGAGACCGTAGAACTTCGGCTTTTCTGAAAAATCCTCCGCGTGAAAGATGCCCTCTTTTTCCCACTTTGCCTGCCACTTCGG
>CALLVJ010000199.1 GCA_938010625.1 uncultured Stomatobaculum sp.
CACCGCCCGATAAGGCCTTCATCATCTCCGGTCTTCGGAAGAAGCCGAAGATTCTTGTGGGGCGCGCCGGAGTGAAGCTCCCTCTCCTGGAAAGGCTGGATGTTCTCTATCTCGGGCAGATGACGGTGGATATCAAGACGGAGCAGTCCGTCCCGACGACGGATTTCATCAATGTCAATGTAGATGCGGTCGCGAAAGTGCGAATTGCGCCGGACAGCAAGGGCATTGAGAAGGCGTCCCGCAACTTTCTGAATAAGAAACCCGAGCAGATTGCCATGGATTTGCAGGATTCTCTGCAGGGTAACATGCGTGAAATCATCGGCACGCTGACCTTAAAGGACATCAACACGAACCGCGATTCCTTCTCGGATCAGGTGATGATGAAGGCGGCTGCCGATATGGAGAAGCTCGGCATCGAGATTCTCTCCTGCAATATCCAGAACGTGACGGATGAAAAGGGGCTCATCAACGATCTCGGTGCGGACAACACCTCGAAGATCAAGAAGGACGCCGCGATTGCGAAGGCTCAGGCAGACCGCGATGTCGCGATTGCGCAGGCCGAGGCAAATAAGGCGGCAAACGATGCGCGCGTGCTCGCGGACACTGAGATTGCGCAGAAGAATAATGAGCTTGCAATCCGCCAGTCAGAGTTAAAGGTTATCTCCGACACGAAGAAGGCAGAGGCAGATGCCGCTTACGAGATTCAGAAGCAGGCGCAGGAGAAAAATATTCAGATTGCGACGGTCAATGCGGCGATTGCAAAGGCAGAGCGCGACTCTGAGCTGAAAAAACAGGAAGTTGCGGTCATGCAGCAGGCGCTGGACGCTGAGATCAACAAGAAGGCGGATGCCGAGAAGTACCGCGTGGAGCAGGCGGCGGCCGCTGAGCTTGCAAAGCGCCAGAGAGAGGCAGAGGCGCGGAAGTATGAGCAGGAGCGCGATGCCGAGGCGAGAAGAGCCATTGCAGAGGCAGCAAAGTATGCCGCTGAGCAGGAGGCAGAGGGAATCCGCGCAAAGTACGAGGCGGAGGCGAGTGGTATTGCCCTCCGCGGTAAGGCAGAGGCGGAGGCAAAAAAGGCAGTGGGACTTGCAGAAGCTGAAGCGATGGAAAAGAAAGCCGAGGCGTACCAGAAGTACAACAATGCCGCAATGGCAGAGATGCTGATCAAGGTGCTCCCGGATATCGCGAGTGAGATCGCAAAGCCGCTCGCGCAAATTGATAAGATCACAATCATCGGCGGCAGCGGCAGCAATGAAAACGGCGTGTCCCAGCTCGCTTCAAATGTCCCTGTCGTGATGAGCAAGCTCTTCGAGTCGATGAAGGAGACCACCGGCATTGATCTCGGCGAGATTATGCGCGCGGGCACCTATGACGCGAAGGTGAACCGGAACCTGAACGTGACTGGTCTTGAAAAGGCAAGCGTGAGCGCAGAGGGCGGCAAGAAAGTGCCGAATGAGCATCTGGCAGGCTTTGCGCCCGCAAAGAAAGAAGAGAAGGCAGAGCCATCCGAAAATCAGAAAGTGCCTGCAGAAAAGGAAACACGCGAGAGGGAAGACTGAGAAAAGCAGATTTGAAGTGAGAGTTATAGGACAAAAAGAGTTGATAGAAACTCCCGCAACGCTGGTAGAATCAGGCGTTGCGGGAGTTCCATTTTTTGGAAACAAAATTGCTTAGTTTCCTCGTCTGTGTTTTGTGATCAGCAATAGTCCGTAGAGAATCACTGGAACGGTGATGTCGAGGAAAAAGAGGGCGCGGAGCAGCGGGAGACCGCTCGCGCCGCCAAAGAGCCCCACGATGAGAGTTGCGAGCAAAAGAAGAATCAGAAAGAGTGCGAGTGCAAGGCTGAATATACGTTTCATGGAGGTATCTCCTTTCCGGAGCTCAGTCGGCGAGGGTTTCCCAGCGCTCGTAGCAGCCTGCGAGTTCGGCTTCGGCGCTTTCCTTCCGCCTCTGAATTGCGAGGAGAGCGGCGGCGTCCCGTTGGTTTTCGGGGAGCAGGAACTCTTCTTCGATGCCTTTCAGCGCCGCCTCGAGTTCGGCAATCCGGGTCTCGGTCGCTTCCAGCTCGGCGCGGCGCTTTTTCTCGGCGGATTTCTGCGCCTTCTGGGTCTTATAGTCTGCGGCGCTGTTTGCGGCTGTGGCTGTCTCAGAACCAGCGCCGGTTTCAGTCGCGACTGGCTGCAGGGCAGCGCGCTCGGCATCAGCCTTCTTTTCGAGATAGTAGTCGTAATTGCCGATGTAGTTGACAAGGCAGTGCGCAGTCAGATTTAGAATCCGGGTCGCCGTGCGGTTGATAAAATAGCGGTCGTGGGATACATAGAGCACAGTGCCCGGAAAGGCGCGAATCGCGTGTTCCAGAATTTCCTTGCTCTCCATGTCAAGGTGGTTGGTGGGCTCGTCGAGGAGCAGAAAGTTCGCGTGCGAGAGCATGAGCTTTGCGAGCGAGACGCGCCCGCGCTCGCCCCCGGAGAGGTCTTTAATCCGCTTGAAGACATCGTCCCCGGTGAACAGGAAGGCGGCGAGCATGTTGCGGATTTCGGTGTTGGTCATATCCGGCCAGCTGTCCTGGAGCTCCTCAAAGAGAGTCTTTTCCGGGTGCAGTACCTGATGCTCCTGATCATAGTAAGAACAGAATACGCGTGTGCCGAGGGTCACGGAGCCGCTGTCCGGCGCGAGCAGCCCGTTGATGATTTTGAGCAGCGTGGTCTTGCCACCGCCCGAGCCGCCCAC
>CALLVJ010000200.1 GCA_938010625.1 uncultured Stomatobaculum sp.
GCCACCTGTACCGCCCTGTTCCTGTGCACTCCGACAAGAAGAACTGGCGTCAATGCAGGTGCACAGAACTGCAAAAAAAATACCAGCTTTCCGCGGGGAAAACTGGTACTTGAAAGACGATCCTGATACTGCTCAGACCAGCTCGAGAAGCACTTCCATCGCTGCATCGCCCTTTCTCAGGCCAATCTTTACGATGCGGGTGTAACCACCCTTTCTGCCCTCATACTTCGGTCCGTACTCATCGAAGAGCTTTGCGACAAGGTCGACTTTTTTGCCAGCCTTCTTGTGCTTCGGATCGAACTCGCCCACAGCGTAGAGCTTTGCGAGCATGTGGCGTCTTGCATTCATTCTGGACGGCTTGTCCTTTTTGATTTCCTTCTGGACACTGTCATAGACAACAACTCTCTTGCCATCCTTCTCTTCTCTGACGCGCTTGCCATTTGCATCTTTGCGCGGCACTTTTGCCGTGACGCTCACGGTCTCGAAGTTATCCTTCTCCTTCACTGCAAGCGCAATGAGGGGCTCGACCAGCTTTCTGACTTCCTTTGCTCTCGCCTCGGTCGTCACAATCTTGCCGTTCGCGATGAGCGCCGTCGCCTGACTTCTCAGGAGAGCCAGTCTCACATCCGTTTTGCGTCCAAGCTTTCTGTACTTTGCCATTGGTTTTCTCCTCCATTTGGGAGCGCGATCCGTGCCATATCGGGACTCATCGGAACCGCACCACACTCAAGGGCTGCCGCCGTCTTGCCAGGCAGCCTGTTATTGCACTTCTTCTTCCTCTTCTTCGGTCTCCTCGCTCTGGCGCAGCTGCAAATTCAGATCTGCGAGCTTCTCCAGAACCTCATCGAGGGACTTCTTGCCGAGGTTTCTCACTTTCATCATATCTTCCGGCGTCTTGCTGATCAGCTCTTCCACCGTATTGATGCCCGCCCGCTTCAGGCAGTTGTAAGAGCGAACCGAGAGCTCCAGCTCATCAATATTCATCTCGAGCACTTTCTCTTTCTCGTCGCTCTTCTTCTCAGACATCACCTCGACTCTGCGCGCATTTTCCGAGAGATCCACGAAGAGCCCCAGATGCTCCGAGAGCACCTTCGCTGCGAGGCTCACTGCTTCATCCGGCGCTGCCGTTCCATTGGTGAATACGTCAAGAGTCAGCTTGTCGTAGTCCGTCATCTGTCCGACACGGGTATTCTCGACTCGCATATTGACACGCTCCACCGGCGTGTAGATGGAATCCACTGCGATCACGCCGATCGGCAAATCGCCCTGTGCCTTGTTTTTCTCCGCACTCACATAGCCGCGCCCACTGGTGATCGTGAGTTCTGCCGAGAACTTGGTGCTGCCGCCCGAAATGGTGGCAATCACCTGATTCTTGTTCAGAATCTCAATGTCCGCATCGCACTGAATCTCTGCCGCGGTGACCACACCCTCGCCCTCAAAATCAATGTAGGCGATCTTCGGCTCTTTTGAGGAAGAATGATTCTTGATTGCAAGGCTCTTGATGTTCATGATAATCTCCGTCACATCCTCCTTGACCTGGGGAATGGACGAAAACTCATGGAGCACACCGGCAATCTTCACCTGACTCACCGCCGTGCCCGGCAGGGACGAGAGCATGATGCGGCGCAGGGAATTGCCCAGCGTCAGACCATACCCTCTCTCCAGCGGTTCACAGATGAAACGGCCAAACGTTTTGTCTTCGGAGATCTCAGCAATCTCGATATTTGGTTTCTGAAATTCGAACAAGAATGATACCTCCCTTTTGTTGGCCAAACAAAAATCATGTTCATT
>CALLVJ010000201.1 GCA_938010625.1 uncultured Stomatobaculum sp.
CGCCGCCTGCAACACCGCTGCCAGCCGACGGGGTCGCAACGGATGCGGTTGCAAAGGTAGAAGAAACACTCGTTGAACTTCCGGGCGCAGCAATCGCAGCACCTGCAGCGACCACTGAAACCGCCGCAGTCAGAGCGAATGCAAAAATCTCTTTTCTCATTTCCACTCTCCTTATTTCATCTGAGGCTTAAGAAATACTTAAGCAATCCACAAGCATTTACTAAGACTTATACTGGTTGAAGCTCAAATTGTCAAGGCTTTCCGGGGAATTTCCGAGCAAATTTGCGGAATTGTGCACTTTTTCGAAGATCTCCACTCGAAAACGCGGTCCGAGCCTTGCGCTCGCGCCAAAAAATTACTATGCTTTGGATGACTTGCTATTCTGTATTTCTCCCAGAAGAAAGGAACTCTCATGCAGAACCATATGGCTCCCACCAGGCGTCAGGTCTCCGATACCATGCTGCTCACAACCTTTCTCGCTTTCAGCGGCGGGTTTCAGGACGCCTATACCTACATTGTCCGCGACCACGTCTTTGCCAATGCGCAGACTGGCAACATTGTCCTGATGGCAACCAAATTTCTCGCGGGTGATGTGAGAGGCGGCGCACGCTATCTCTTTCCGCTCTTTGCCTTTGCGAGCGGCATTTTTGCAGCCGAACAGCTGGAGGCAAAATTCAAATATGCGCGCCGTCTGCACTGGCGACAGGGGATCTTGCTGCTCGAAATTGTGCTGCTCGGCATTGTGGGCTTTCTCGACAAGAACTGGAACCTGCACGCAAATATGCTGGTCTCCTTTGCCTGCGCGATGCAGGTGCAGTCCTTCCGCAAGGTCAACGGCAACGCCTATGCAAGCACCATGTGCATTGGCAATCTGCGGAGTGGCACGGCTGCCGTCTCCAGTTATCTCCGCAGCCGGAAAAAGGAAGCCCTTGACCGCGCACTTTATTACTTCGGCGTCATTTTCATCTTCGGGCTTGGCGCCGGCGTCGGCGGCAATTTGTCTCCCATTTTCGGCATCAAAGCCATCCTGTTCTGCCCGTTCTTTTTAATCGTCGGCGTCGTGCTGATGATTGCGGAAGAGCGCTGACAGGCGGAGCAGCAAAAGCCAGAGCAGCGAAAAGACTGCGCACATGCCGGAGAGTGACACATTTAACCAGAGCGCTATGACTGTGCCAGACAGCGCTGTCAGCGCGCCAAAGAGCAGGGTCTCCAACAACATCTCCGTGAGGCTTTTCGCCATCATCCCCGCCGCTGCCGCCGCGCCGACAAAGAACGCGAGGGCAAGTACAGCGCCAACACTCTGAAAGGCGACAACCGCACTGAACGCACTCAAAGTCAGAAGCCCGTGAAATATGCGCTGAATAGGAAGGCCTAAAAGTTTCGCATAGGATGGGTCAAACGCCACATATTGCAATGGTCGGAAGCAAAGTCCCACAAAAGCAGCATTGACTGCAAAGAGCAAACAATTCACAACAACAGTGCGCGGCAGACCAAAGCTCCGAAGAAAGGGCGCAAAGAGCGGATTGCCCATCAGGATGAGCTCCGTGTCAAGGTGGACATTTCTGAAACAGCGCGTCACCAGAATCACACCAAGAGCAAAAAAGACCGGAAAGACCAGTCCGAGCGCCTCATCCCGCGCAAAATGGCAATGCGCTGCAATAAACTCCGTCAGCAGAATGCTGAAAAGTCCAAAGAGCGCTGCCATCACAATCAGTAGGGGCGAGTTCAGATCCCGCGCGAACAGGAAACCGAGGGCAATGCCCGGCAGCACAGCATGGCTCACAGCGTCCGCTGTCATCGAGAGCCGCTGCAACACCAGAAAGCAGCCGGGAATCCCCAGGCAGAGCGATGTGCTGAGTAGAACGAGAATCAGTTCTCCCATCCGTGCTCCTTTCTCCGCCGCCAGACAAAGACCAGCAGGGTAAAAAGCCCCATCCAGACAATCATCATGGGGCCAGTCGAGATGCCTGGCACTGCGGTGCTCACCGCACAGCCGAAAAGCGCGCTGAATACCGCCATACCCGCAGCCCGGCACAGCACTGCGCCAATACTCCTCGCGCCGCCAGACACAGCGACGCCCGGCATTAACAGAAAGGCAGAAATCAGAATCGCGCCGACCGTCCGGATGCCGAGGGCTATGACTGTGACCGTCAGAAACAGCATGACAGCGCCCATTCCCCTCTCCGAAATGCCGAGGGAGGCCGCATAGCCTGGATCAAAGCTCGAATACTGCAGGGGCCGTCGGAACAAAAGCAGCAAAAGAAACAGCAGCGCTGCGCCGCCGAGCAGCATCCAGACGTCCCGTCGGGTCATAAAGGCCGCAGAGCCGAAAATATAAAGTCTGAGCCCCGACTGTGATACATTCTGAAAACCCGGATCCCCCTGAATCCGGGTTTTTAATACCATGCCGAGCCCGAACATGCCAGAGAGCACCGTCGCGAGAACTGCATCGGGCGCAAGACGACGGTCGCTCTGCAGCCAGAGAATCAGTGCATAGGCAAAGGCAGCGCTTGCGGCTGCCCCGAGGCAGAGAAACAAGGGATTTCTGCTCCGAAACAGCATAAAGGCGAGCACCACACCCGGATAGGAAGCATGCCCGAGCGCATCGCCAATCAAACTCTGCCCGCGATATATGCTGAAGCAGCCAATCACCGCCGCAATCGCGGCGAGCAGCGCTGCGCCGCTCGCAACCACCAGAAAGTCATAGGAATATAGCAGTCTCATCACAGCCACTTCTCCGCCTGAAATACCTCGCCATAGCTCTGTCGCATGGCCTCGCTCACCACGACCTCGCGCGCCTCTCCCGCTGCCTGCACGCTGCCCTGATTGAGCAGCACGGCGTGGTCAAAATAGCGCGTGATCGTATGGACATCGTGGTGTACAGCGACCACAGTCTTGCCCGCTGCGCTGAGCGACGCCAGTTTTTTCATAATTGCGCGCTCGCTCCGGAAATCCACACCCGCGAGCGGCTCATCGAGGAAAAAGAGCTCCGCTTCCTGTACCAGTGCGCGCGCCAGAAAGACGCGCTTTTTTTGACCGCCTGACAGCTCTGAAATCTGCCGCTTGCGAATATCCAGGAGGCCAAGCTCTCCGAGCGCTCTCTCGACTCTCTCTTTCTCTGCCGCCCCTGGTTTCCGAAACCAGCCGAGCGAAAAGAAGAGCCCCATCTCTGTGACGCCCTGTACTGTGATGGGAAAATTCCAGTTGACCTCCGCGCTCTGCGGCATATAGGCAATTTGAGGCCGCACCTGGGCGAGTGGCGCGCCAAGAAGTTCCACGCTGCCGCTTCGCAGCTTCAAAAAACCCAGCAGCGCCTTCAGCAGGGTGGACTTGCCCGCTCCGTTCGGCCCGAT
>CALLVJ010000202.1 GCA_938010625.1 uncultured Stomatobaculum sp.
CCCATGCGGCTCGGGATGCCTTTGAAGTACCAGATGTGCGACACAGGCGCCGCAAGCGAAATGTGTCCCATGCGCTCTCTGCGCACCGAAGCCTTGGTCACTTCAACGCCGCAGCGATCGCAAATCACACCCTTATAGCGAATTTTTTTATACTTTCCGCAGTGGCATTCCCAGTCCTTGCTCGGTCCGAAAATGCGCTCGCAGAACAGTCCATCCTTCTCAGGTTTCAGCGTTCTGTAATTGATGGTCTCCGGCTTTTTGACCTCGCCGTGCGACCACTCCAGAATTTTTTCCGGGGACGCAAGCCCAATGCGAATAGCATCAAACGTAATCGGCTCGTAACCTGTTGTTGTTTCGGGCATTCCGTACAGCCTCCTTCTTCCTTGAAACTGCGAAGTGATCTGACACTTACGCTTCTCCCTGTGTGTCGTCTTCTGCTGTCTCTTCACCGACGTTCACAAGTTCGCCATTCTGGAACTCCTGGGTCGAATAGCCCGCGTCTGCAAAGTTGTCCTCATCGTGATAGCGTCTGGAATCGTCCTCGAGAATGGAGCGCATGCTCACATTTTCCTCATCGACATTTTCTTTCAGTTCCACTTCCTCGCCGTTCTCGCGGAGCACTCTGACATCGAGCCCCAGCGCCTGGAGCTCGCGGAGAAGCACCTTGAAGGACTCCGGCACGCCTGCCTGCGGAATGTTCTGTCCCTTGATGATGGCCTCGTAGGTTTTCACACGTCCCACGACATCGTCCGACTTAAATGTCAGAATCTCCTGCAGCGTGTAAGCCGCGCCGTACGCCTCGAGCGCCCAGACTTCCATCTCTCCGAAACGCTGGCCGCCGAACTGCGCCTTGCCGCCGAGCGGCTGCTGCGTGACCATCGCGTAGGGGCCGGTGGAACGCGCGTGAATCTTATCATCTACCAGATGATGAAGCTTTAAGTAGTGCATGAAACCGATGGTGGTCTCACCCTCAAACGGCTCGCCGGTGCGGCCGTCGCGGAGCTGTACCTTGCCATTTCGCTGAATCGGCACGCCCTTCCACTCCTCGCGATGGTCGAGGTGCTCCTCGAGATACTGCATGACCTCCGGGCGCAGCACTTCGCCGTACTTCGCCTTGAAGTCCTCGAAACTGCCGTTTGCGTAGTCATTTGCCATCTCGAGCATGTCCATGATATCGTTCTCATCTGCGCCGTCAAAGACCGGAGAGCTCACATTGAAGCCGAGCACCTTGGCTGCGAGAGAGAAGTGAATCTCCTTGACCTGTCCGATGTTCATACGCGACGGCACACCGAGCGGGTTCAGCACAATGTCGAGCGGACGGCCATTCGGCAGGAAGGGCATGTCCTCGACCGGGAGCACGCGCGACACGACGCCCTTGTTGCCGTGGCGGCCTGCCATCTTGTCGCCGACCGAAATTTTTCTCTTCTGCGCGATGTAAATGCGGACATTCTGGTTTACGCCCGGCGAGAGCTCGTCGCCGTTCTCCCGCGTGAAGACGCGCGCCTCGACGACCGTTCCATAGGCGCCGTGCGGCACCTTGAGCGAGGTGTCGCGGACCTCTCTCGCCTTCTCGCCGAAGATCGCGCGGAGCAGTCTCTCCTCCGCCGTGAGCTCAGTCTCGCCCTTCGGCGTCACCTTGCCGACCAGAATATCGCCCGCGCGGACTTCTGCGCCAATGCGGATAATGCCGTTGTCATCGAGATCCCTGAGCGCGTCGTCGCCGACACCCGGGACATCTCTCGTGATTTCCTCTGCGCCGAGCTTCGTATCACGCGATGCGCACTCATACTCCTCAATGTGAATGGACGTGAATACATCATTCTGCACAAGGCGCTCGGAGAGGAGAACTGCGTCCTCGTAGTTATAGCCCTCCCAGGTCATGAAGCCGATCAGCGGATTCTTGCCGAGTCCAATCTCGCCATTGTGGGTCGAAGGACCGTCTGCAATGACTTCACCCGCCTCGACGTGGTCGCCTGCATTCACAATGGGCTTCTGATTGTAGGAGTTCGACTGGTTCGAGCGCTGAAACTTCGTGAGCTTGTAGTGCTCAATCTCACTGCTGTCATCTCGGCGCACCGTGATCTCGCTGCCCGAGCTCATCACGACCGTGCCGGCGTGGCGCGCTACCTGGCAGACGCCTGAGTCGACCGCCGCCTTTGCCTCGATGCCGGTACTCACGACCGGCGCGTCAGTCAGCATGAGCGGCACGGCCTGACGCTGCATGTTCGAGCCCATCAGCGCGCGGTTCGCGTCGTCATTCTGGAGAAATGGAACCATGCTCGTCGCGACCGAGAACACCATTTTCGGCGAGACATCCATCAGATCAATGAGGCGTTTCTGGAATGCCGAAGTCTCCTCTCTGTGGCGGCCGGAGACATTGTTGTGGACAAAGTGCCCCTCCGCGTCGAGCGGCTCGTTTGCCTGTGCGACAAAGAAATTATCTTCTTCATCCGCCGAGAGATACACGACATCGTCGGTGACGCGCGGATTCTTCGGATCCTCGGACTTATCGACCACGCGGTAGGGCGCCTCGATAAAGCCGTAGGGGTTAATGCGCGCATAGCTCGCGAGTGAGTTGATGAGGCCGATGTTCGGGCCTTCAGGCGTCTCAATCGGGCACATTCTGCCGTAGTGCGTATAGTGGACATCTCGCACTTCAAATCCCGCGCGATCTCGCGAGAGACCGCCGGGACCAAGTGCCGAGAGTCTTCTCTTGTGCGTTAGCTCCGAGAGCGGGTTATTCTGATCCATGAACTGCGAGAGCTGGGACGAGCCAAAGAACTCCTTGACTGCCGCCGTGACCGGCTTGATGTTGATCAGGGACTGCGGCGTGATCTCGCTGATGTCCTGGGTCGTCATGCGCTCTCTGACCACGCGCTCCATGCGGGACAGCCCAATGCGGTACTGGTTCTGCAGGAGTTCGCCGACCGCGCGGATGCGGCGGTTGCCGAGGTGGTCAATGTCATCTGTCGTGCCGATGCCCTCTTCGATCTGCATGTTGTAGTTGATCGAAGCGAAAATATCTTCCTTCGTGATGTGCTTCGGAATCAGGCGATCCACATTCCGCTTCACATACTTCTTGACATCGGTCTTGTTCTCCTCGGCCTCCTTCAGGACTTCCATGAGCGCCGGATAGTAGACCGGCTCCACAATGCCGTACTCGGTCGGATTCTCCATGTCGACGTAGTTGCGGATATCGACCATGAGGTTCGAGAGCACCTTCAGCGCGCGCTCCGGCGTGCTCGTGCCCTTCACCATCACATACGGAATTCCCGCGTCCTGAATCTCGGTTGCGAGCTCCCTTGTGATCACCGTGCCGCTCTCTGCGAGAATCTCGCCGGTGTTCGGGTCCACGGCCTCCTCTAAGAGTTCTTTGCCGACCACGCGGTTCTTTAAGTGAAGCTTCTTATTAAACTTATAGCGGCCCACGCGCGCGAGGTCATAGCGGCGCGCGTCAAAGAACATCGAACGCAGCAGGCCTTCCGCCGACTCCGCCGAAAGCGGCTCGCCCGGACGAATCTTGCGGTAGAGCTCCAGGAGACCGTCGTTGTGATTCTCAGTCGAATCCTTCAGGAAGCTCGCCTCAAGCTTCGGCTCATCGCCGAACAGCGCCTTGATCTCCGCGTTCGTGCCGAGACCGAGTGCGCGGAGCAGCACCGTGACCGGAACCTTTCTCGTTCTGTCAACGCGGACGTTAAAGACATCATTCGAGTCGGTCTCATACTCGAGCCACGCACCGCGGTTCGGAATGACCTGGCAGAAATAGCACTCTTTTCCCACCTTATCGTGTTCAATCGTATAGTAAATCCCAGGGGAACGAACCAGCTGGCTCACGATGACGCGCTCTGCGCCGTTGATAACAAAGGAGCCGGTGTCCGTCATAAGCGGCAAGTCGCCCATGAATACCTCGTGCTCCTTGTGCTCATCCTTATCCTTATTGTACAGCCGCACTTTGACCTTCATCGGGGCTGCATATGTGGCATCCCGTTCCTTGCACTCCGCAATGCTGTACTTTGCCTCATCGCGGTAGAGCTGAAAATCCACAAAGTCCAGACTGAGGTGTCCGGCAAAATCCTCAATGGGGAAAATATCGCGGAATACCTCCCGCAATCCCTCTCCCAGAAACCAGTCGTAAGAATCCTTCTGGATCTCGATGAGGTTCGGCATCTGCAAAACTTCCTTCTGGCGGGAGAAGCTCATGCGAATGCCCTTTCCGGCTTTGATCGGACGCATATTGCTTTTTTCCATGTACGTTATACCCCTATACTTGAAAGACCTATGGTTACCCGTGCGGATTAAGGCCCAAAGGGCATACTTCACCCTAAAGGCCTACGAGTCCACAATAGTGCAAATTTCATCCTAACATTCCCATTACAAGCTGTCAAGCAACAGTCTTGCGTATTTTTTTTGACTCTGCTATACTTTGAAAGCGTTCCTTTATTTAAGACAGACGTAAATCCATAATGGACGGGGGATTCCAAATCATGAATACCGCACTCACGGTACTGCTCGTGCTCCTTGTGATCGCGGCAGTCGCACTTGCCGTACTCTATTTCGTCGGCAGGCGCTTGCAGGAGAAACAGGCAGCTTCGCAGCCGGCTTTTGAGGCGGCCAAGCAGCTCGTCACCATGTTGCCGATTGATAAGAAGAAGGTCAAACTGCGGGACGCAGGTTTTCCGAAGCTAGTCTGGGAACAGACACCCGTTTACCTTCGCTGGATGAAAGTCCCGGTCGTGAAAGCAAAGGTCGGCGCCAAAATTGTCACTCTGATGGCAGATGAGACCGCTTTCCGGCAGCTCCCCTTAAAACAGGAGTGCAAGGTCATTGTGAGCGGCATCTACATTGTCGAAGTGAAAGGCGTGCGCGGCGGCGGCGTCCCCGCGCTCCCGAAGAAGCGCTCCCTCCTGGATCGTCTTCTCCGCAGAAACCGTTGAATGCCAGATACCAAAGCAGGCGCAGTTGCGCCTGCTTTTTTGTTTCTGTTCAGATTTCGTCCGGCATGCCCTCTCTTGCGCGCACCTCAACCTTCATCTCGCAGTCTTTCAAAAACGCATCGCCGACATCCATCGCATAGACAATTTCCGCCGTGATGCAGTTCTCCGCGACTGTAATCCGGAAATCCGAGGTGCAGATGCCAATGTAAAAGGTGCCATAGGGCGTCTGATAGTCGCAGAGTGTGCGCTCCGCGCTGTTCAAAAAGCGGAGTTCCGCCATGCAGGCGCCGCGCTTTTCAATGCACATGGAAGTTCCGTCGATGCGCAGCGTGTTTTCCGTGCCAAGGCTCTCCTCTTCCACGGGCTCCTCGTAAAAAATCTCATGCGCGCCGTCCTCCGTTCGCCGATAAATTCCCGGCACCAAAAGCTCCACGTCCTCGCTCTCGCCGCCAATGAGATGCTTGCCGCTGATGGTTACCAATACATCTTCCGTCATGGCTGCCCTCCCCGTCAATATTCTTCAATCTCAATTTTCTTTGCCTCCAGATGTTCTGTCGGCAGAATGGAATTGGCGAAATCCTGAAAGTTCTCGGCGAGATCGCTCACATAGAAGCGATACTTGCCAGCTGTCACGCCGTCGCCCGGATTCAGAAGCTTTTCCCGCGCGAGGATATCCCGCAGCTCGACTGCCGTCTCGTAGGCAGGATTCACGAGCGTCACTTCCTCGCCCATGATGCGCCCAATGGTGCTCCGAAGCAGCGGATAATGTGTGCAGCCGAGAACCAGGGTGTCAATATACTTCTCCTTTAGTTCCTGCAGGTAGCGCGCTGCAAGTTCATCCGTCACGCTGTCGTGCAAAAGTCCCTCCTCGACGAGCGGCACAAACATGGGACAAGCCTTCTGAAATACGCGGACAACCGGCGAAATGCTCTGGATCACCTTTGGATAAATCTCGGAGGCGACTGTGCCGCGCGTGCCGATCACGCCAACTCTTCCGTTCTTTGTGGCGCGCACTGCGCTCATGGCACCTGCATAGATCACCCCGATCACCGGAATATCATTTTCCTCTGCCAGGGTCTTTAGGGCGTGTGAACTCGCTGTATTGCAGGCAATCACAATCGCTTTCACGCCCTTGGTCTTTAAGAAGCGCACAATCTGGCGTGAAAAGCGTATGATGGTGTCCCGCGACTTGGTGCCGTAGGGCAGGCGCGCCGTATCACCGAAGTAGACCATGCGCTCATCCGGAATTTGCCGCATGAGCTCCCGCACTACCGTGAGCCCGCCGACGCCCGAATCAAAGACGCCAATCGGCGCGCCGGCATCGACCGGGAAGCGCTCGCGGCGCTCCCGCTTCGGCACATAGAGCTTGACCGGATCCTGCTCGTCAAACGCACTGCTGTTCATTCAAGCCTCTCTCTCAAGCGCGAGCTCAATGAGCTCCTGTATCAGCTCTTTCTTGTCCTTGCCGCGCGCCGCAAAGAGCATCGGATACATGCTGATCGCCGTAAAGCCCGGCATGGTATTGATTTCATTGAAGATGACCTTTCCCTCTGCCGTCACAAAGAAATCGACGCGGGACAGACCATAGCCGTCGATGGCCCGGAAAATGCGAATCGCTGCGCGGCGCACTTCTTCTGCGCTGCCTTCCGGGAGCTCCGGATCCACAACTGTCTTCGACTCTGCATTGTAGTACTTCGCGTCGTAGTCATAGAAATCCGCTGCCGCGAGAATTTCGCCGACGCCGCTCGCCTGCACCGGGCGCGCGCTGCCGCCGAGCACCGCACACTCAATTTCGCGTCCCACAATGCACTCCTCGACCAGAATGCGGCTGTCAAAGCGCGCCGCCTCCCGGAATGCCGCCGAGAGTTCCGCCTGGCTGTGCACCTTGGTCACGCCGCAGCTCGACCCTGCATTGCAAGGCTTCACAAAGACAGGATAAGAAAAGCGCTCCTCCGTCCGGTCAATGACGGCCTGCATGTTTTTGAGTTCTTCGCGCGTCACGAGCAGGAAATCCGCCTGCTGGATGCCGAGCGAATGCACGACCAGCTTGGCGATCCCCTTGTCCATGCCGACCGCCGACGCCGTAACGCCGCAGCCGACAAACGGAATCTTTGCGAGCTTGCAGAGCCCCTGAATGGTGCCGTCTTCGCCGTTCG
>CALLVJ010000203.1 GCA_938010625.1 uncultured Stomatobaculum sp.
CACCGCCTCGTCCAGAACCTCTTTGAGCCTTTCAGGTGTACAATCTCTCAGCATAAACTCCGTATCAGACAGCTTCATATCTTCAATCGTTTTCTTTGCCATTTCTGTGAGCCCCGGATAGCCCAGAAAGCAGATTCTATAGATTTCTTTCATTTTCAACCTCTCCCTCCCGCCAATTTTTCTTTGCGCTCTCTCTGTCACACATTCCGAGAGCCTTCTTGATACCCTAATCTTTCGCCCGAATTCTACTACTTTTCTGTTTCATTTTATTTCATTTTCGCTCTCAGAGAAACATTTTTCATCAAATTCATCTTCTTTTGTCGGCAAATTGTCTCAAAAAATGCTTTTTGTTATTTTTAGGTCATCAAAAATATGGAGGCACGTTATGACAAAGGGATTATTGGATGGCACAGTGGTGCTGGATCTGACAAGAGTACTTGCAGGCCCTTACTGCGGAATGCTGCTCGCAGACATGGGGGCAACCGTCATCAAAATCGAAATGGTCGGAAAGGGGGATGACAGCCGCGCCTATGGACCTTTTGCAGGAGGACAAAGCTGCTACTACATGGGACTGAACCGCGGAAAGAAGGGCTGCACTTTGAACCTCAAAACGGATGAGGGGCGAGAGGTGTTTCTCAAAATGGTCAAAAAGGCTGACATTCTGATTGAAAACTATCGCCCTGGCACCATGGAGAAACTGCATCTTGGCTATGAGACGTTAAAAGAGGTCAATCCCGGTCTTATTTACGGCGCTGTCTCTGGATTTGGCCACACCGGCCCTTATAGCAAACGCGCAGGCTATGACATCATCGGCCAAGCTGCCGGCGGCCTGATGAGCACAACCGGCTGGGAGGGTGGCTCTCCCACGAGAACCGGCACCCCTATGGGCGATGTTCTCGGCGGGCTAAATCTTACGATCGGCATTCTCGCCGCGCTCAACAATAAAAACAGAACCGGTGAGGGGGAGAAAGTCGATGTCGCCCTGGTAGATTCCGTTGTCTCTGCCATGCAAAACATCAACATGATTTATCTCAATGAGGGGCGCATTCCGACCCGTATTGGTAATCGCTATGAGTCCACCTATCCTTATGACTCCTTCCGCACTTCGGATGGTGATGTCATTATCGGCGCCGGCAATGACAAACTCTATGCGATCTTATGTGATGAAATGGGCATGCCTGAGCTCAAGAAAGACCCAAGATTTCTCACAGTTTCTGATCGCGTGAAAAATCACACTGCCCTGAAAGAAATCATAGAGACCTGGAGCCTGCGTTTCAAAATTGATGAAGTGGCAGATCGACTGAACAAAGCTGGCGTCCCTTCCACCCCAATTAATACGATTGATCGCATTGTCAAGGATCCGCAGATAGCCGGAGCAAGAAAGATGTTCCCATCCATTCAGCAGCCGGGCGTCGGCGCAGTGCCCACAACAAACAACGCGTTGAAATTTACCAATCATCCTGCGGATCCCAAAAATCCCGCGCCTGCTCTCGGACAGGATAACGACATGGTTCTTCACACGTATGCAAATCTCAATCAGGAGCAAATTTCTGCATTGCGAGAAAAAAAGATTATCTGACAACTGTCATTTTCTAAGGAGGGCTATTATGTGTGAAACAAAAAGCAGTGTCGACATCATTGAAGTCGGCCCGCGTGACGGGTTTCAGAATCTGTGCAATTATCTTCCCGCCGCGCGCAAGATTTATTACATTGAACAACTGATTGATACCGGCGTCAGGCATCTCCAGATTACCAGCTTTGTGAGTCCCAAAGCCATTCCGCAGATGCAGGATGCCGCGACCGTCGCAAAAACAATTGTAGAGCGTCATCCCGGTTTAGATCTCTTCGCCCTTGTTCCAAACTTCAGGGGTGCACAAAACGCGCATGACGCCGGACTTCGCAAGGTTAATACAGTCATTTCTCTGAGCCGAAGTCATAATATGGCCAATGTCCATAAAACGCACGACCAGAGTTTTGAAGAACTGCAGAAAATTGTGGAGCAACTCAGCGATATAGAAGTTGTGCTGGATGTTGCCACTGCCTTTGGCTGCCCCTTTGAAGGCAAACAGCGCTCTGCACAAGCAGTCGTCGACTTCTGCGGGCGCGCATACGACATGGGCGTGCGCACCTTCAATTTATGCGATACCGTCGGGCAATCTGATCCTGCTCAGGTGACTGCCTTCACGAAAGCTATGAAAAAGGCCTTCCCCGATGCCCGGCTGGAGCTTCACATTCACGACACCCGCGGCATGGGCATTGTCTGCTCCTTTGAGGGTTGGAAGGCCGGCGCTGACGGCATTCAATCCACACTGGGAGGTCTGGGCGGTTGCCCCTTCGCTCCCGGCGCTTCTGGCAACACCGCAACTGAAGATTTGGTCTTCCTGTTCGAAGAAATGGGCATTCACACAGGTATTTCTTTTGATCAGATTCTCACCCTGGCAAAAGAGGAGCACCGTGAAATTCCAGGCAATTACTCTGGTGCAAATCTGCTCGTGAAAAATACCATTCATGATTTACTTCCAGTTCCTCAGAACTCATGACCTAGCTGAACCAACCACCTTATCTTTTATGTGAGGGATTTACCATGAATATTGCTTTCGTTTCGCTGCTCGTTCTGGTCGCAGCCATTCTCATTGGATTTTTCCGCAAGATGAATGTCGGTCTGATTGCCATTCTCGCTGTCACTATCTTTGCCAGCTTCATCGGCACCACTGACAAAGAAGTTATCAAGGGCTTTTCTTCCAGTCTGTTTATCATGCTGCTGGGCGTCTCTCTGCTCTGCGCTGTTGGTATTACCAATGGCTCCCTTGAGCTTCTCGCCAAAAAGCTGTTGCGCCTTTCAGGTGGCCATGCCTTTATTGCTCCCATCATGCTGTATATCATCGGCTACGGTATCGCAGCCATCGGCCCCGGCTGTGTCCCTGCTCTCGGCATTGTGGCAGCGCTCTCTCTTCCGCTCGCAAAAACCACCGGTTACAGTTCCACCATGCTCGCCATTATTGGAGAGATGGGCTCCTTCGCAGGACGTTTCTCACCGATTACACCAGAGTCTGCACTGATTCGAGAACTCGCTGCTCCCCAGGGCATTCAGGGTTATGAACTAGACGTTTTAGTCTACGCTACTATTACCACCGTTATTCTCGCTGTCGCCGCTTATTTCTGGTTCAGCAGAGGGAAAAAGTCCAGCACGATAAAAGCGCAGGAATCCATACCGGCTTTCGATCAAATGCAGCTGCTGACCCTTGCGGGATTTGCCGCACTGATCATTGGCTCCGCCTTCTTTTCCCGAAATGTCGGCCTTTTCGCATTTGCAATCGGTATCTTCCTCATACTGGTTGGCGCTGCTGATGAGAAAAAGGTATTTCATGCGATTTCCTGGTCCACTTTACTCATGGTCACTGGCTTCGGCATGTTGATGAACATCGTCATTTCTGTGGGCGGCGTCGAATTGCTCTCAAATGCCCTTGCCTCCATTATGTCGCCCAAGACGGCAACTGCCATTCAGGGTTTGACTGCCGGCATCATGTCCTGGTTCAGCTCTGCGATCGGTGTTGTATGGCCAACCATGATTCCGACTGTTGGCAATGTGGCAAATAGCGTCGGCATCTCCCCTGTAGGACTGATCAGCATTATGTGTCTGACAGCCTCCTTTGCCGGTCTCAGCCCCGCTTCCACTGGCGGCGGACTGATTATGGCAGCCGCTTCCTCCGATCCTGAATTTGACAAGGAAAAGGAGAACAAGCTCTTCTTAACCCTGTTCGCTACCTCCGCCGTATGCCTCTTTGTTCTGGTGCTTGCCGCACTTCTCGGAC
>CALLVJ010000204.1 GCA_938010625.1 uncultured Stomatobaculum sp.
GCTTTACGGAGGAGCTGCTCATCCTGCCGCAGTCGCATTTTTGCTGGCAGCCGCTCCATGCGGCCCCTGCGCCTGCACACGAACCTGCAGAAGGACGCGTCGTTGTCTTTGGCAGCTTTAACAACTTTACCAAGCTCAGCGATACGGTACTCCGCACATCGCAGCCCTCGCCGGGCGAGATGGCAGCGCTCTGGGATACGGTGCTCGAGACGTATGAGGAACTTCTCTTTATTCCGATGTCCTCGGGACTCAGCGCTTCTTATGCGTCTTCCTGTCTGCTCGCAGAGGGTTACGACGGCCGGGTGGTGGTCGCAGATGCGCACCGCATTTCAATCACAATGCGGCACATCATTCTGGATGCGCTCGCAATGCGGGAGGCAGGGCTTTCAGCGCGGGAAATGCAGGAAGAGATTGAACGTCTCGCCTTTCTCTCGATTGTCTATGTGGGCGTTGAAGATCTGAAGTACTTAAAGCGCGGCGGTCGGATTTCGGGTGCGGTTGCGACAGTTGGAAGCATCCTAAATATCAAGCCACTCCTCGTGATCAAGGGCGAGAAAGTTGAGCCGTTTGCAACGGTTCGCGGCACAAAGCACTGCAAGAAGCGGGAAGTCGAGGAAATTGCAAAGGCGGCGGAAGAATTTCTCGCAGAGGGCAGAAAAATATGGGTTGGCCAGGCGGGCAGTTTTTTAGAAGCGGCAGATGTGGCTGACTGGCAGGCGTTGGGACAGGAGGCATTCCCAAACGAGACGGTTACTTACGATCCACTGTCTTACAGTGTCTCCTGCCACACGGGACCGAATGCCTTTGGCATGGGTGTCTCGGTTCGCTGGGAACCCGGCATGTGGAACTGAGGAGGAACAGAGCATGTATCCCTGCAAGGTAACGGTAAAAAAAGGTGGCGCGCGGAGCTTTAAGAGCGGCGGCGCCTGGATTTATGACAATGAAGTCGAGAGTATTGCGGGCAGTTTTGAAAATGGCGATCTCGTGACTGTGCTGGATTTTGACGGCTATCCGCTTGGCAATGGCTTTCTGAACATACATTCCAAGCTGCGCGTCCGCATGATGACGCGAAATGCAGGGCAGCAAATTAACGAGGAATTTCTCAGACAGCGGATTCTGGACGCTGTGCGCCTCCGGAAGCAGGTCATTGATACTGCAGCTTGCCGTCTGATTTTTGGCGAGGCGGACTTCTTGCCGGGGCTCACGGTCGATAAGTTTAACGACATTCTAGTGCTTGAGAGCCTGGCGCTCGGCATGGATCGGATGAAGGAGAGCATTGTCCGCTTGCTGCCTGAGGTGCTCTCGGGGGAAGGCCTGCCAGTCCGCGGCATGTATGAGCGGAGCGATGCAAAGGAGCGCCTCAAGGAGGGCATGGAGCGGCACAAGGGCTTTCTCTCCGCGCCTTTTGACACGAAAGTTGAGATTCAGGAGAATGGCGTGCGCTTCCTTGTGGATGTCGCAGAGGGGCAGAAGACCGGTTTTTTCCTCGACCAGAAGTTAAACCGCCGCGCGGTGCAGCGGTTCGCACCGGGCGCGCGGGTGCTCGACTGTTTCACGCATACAGGCTCGTTTGCCTTGAATGCAGCGATGGCGGGCGCGAGAGAAGTGATCGGAGTCGATGTCTCGGCGCTCGGCATTGCAGAGGCAAATGAAAATGCAGTGCTAAACGGCGTCTCGGCGCGCGTCCACTTTGAGACAGCCGATGTCTTTGAGCTTCTGCCGAGGCTTGAGGCAGCAAAAGAGCGCTTTGAGCTCGTGATTCTGGATCCGCCGGCGTTTACAAAGTCGCGCGAGACGATACATCGCGCGGTCAAGGGCTACCGGGAAATCAACCTCCGCGGCATGAAGCTTGTGCGGGATGGCGGTTTCCTAGCGACCTGCTCCTGCTCGCATTTCATGGATCAGGAACTCTTTGCAAAAACGATACAGGAGGCAGCGCGCGGCGCGAGAAAGCGGCTCCGCCAGGTCTATTTTTCAACCCAGGCGCCGGACCATCCGATTCTCTGGGCGGCGGGCGAGACTTATTATCTCAAGTTTTTCATCTTCCAGGTGCTCGATGAAAAATAGAAAGGTATATGGATTGACAGCCGAAAAAAGCTTTGCTACTATGAATATGCAAACAGGATGCAAATAAGAGCGCCTCAAAGTCGCAAGCGTCTCACAGTTCTGTGTCCTGCGCCCGCTCCGGCAGACAGCCGGAGCGTTTTGCTGAGAGGAGAAAAGCCATGGCAAATACAGCGAGAACACGCGTCACTCTTGCCTGCACGGAGTGCGGGGACAGAAATTATACGACGACCAAGAACAAAAAGCTTCACCCGGAGCGCATGGAAGTCAAGAAGTACTGCCCGAGACTCCGGCGCTATACGCTGCACCGGGAAGTGCGCTGAGCCCTCACGGAATGCCCTCTGCACGGCAAAAAAGCTGCGCAGGGGGCTCATTTTATGCTACAATTTATTAAGCAAATTTTTGAAGAGAGACAGAAGTTCATCGTGAGGAGAGGAAGGTGAGATTGCGTGGCGGCCATTGAAAATGACTGGCTCCCGGCGCTGCGGGAAGAATTCAAAAAGCCATACTATGCGAAGCTGTATCACTTTATAGAAGAGGAGTACCGGACGCAGACGGTATATCCGGCGGCGAACAGGATTTTTGAGGCATTGACGCTGACGCCGCTCGAAAAAGTCCGCGTCGTGATTCTGGGGCAGGATCCCTATCACGAGCCCAATCAGGCGCACGGTCTCGCTTTTTCAGTGCTGCCGACGCAGCCTGTGATTCCCCCTTCGCTGAAGAATATTTACCGCGAATTGCATGACGAGCTGGGCTGTTACATTCCCAACAATGGCTATCTCAAAAAGTGGGCGGAACAGGGCGTGCTGCTCCTGAATACGGTGCTGACAGTGCGAGCTCATGTGGCTTTTTCACACCGGAATCAGGGCTGGGAGCAGTTTACGGATGCGATTCTCGCCGCGGCAAATCAGTCGGAACACCACCTGGTCTTTCTGCTCTGGGGGCGTCCCGCGCAGGAGAAGCTCCCGATGCTTGACACGGCGCGGCATCTTGTGCTGACTTCGCCGCATCCCTCGCCGCTCTCGGCAAGCCGCGGTTTCTTTGGCTGCGGGCATTTCAAAAAGACCAATGAATTTCTGCAGGCGATTGGAGAAACGCCGATTGACTGGCAGATTGAAAACATATGACGCTGCAAGTCAGATCAACGAAGAAAAAGGAGAGTAGAGAACCAGCATGCGCATCATAGAAATTCTGAAAGTCATTGTACTCGGCATGGTGGAGGGCTTTACGGAGTGGCTTCCCATCAGCTCGACCGGGCATCTCATTCTAATTGACAAACTGATTCAGCTAGATGTATCGCCAGAATTCATGGAGATGTTCCGCGTGGTGATTCAGCTCGGCGCGATTCTTGCGGTCGTGCTGCTCTACTTTGACCGCCTGAATCCATTCAGCCGCACAAAGAAAAAGAAAGGGCAGCGCAGAGCGGCGCTGCAGCTCTGGAGCAAAATCATTGTCGCCTGTATCCCGGCGGCAATCCTCGGCAAACTCCTCGACGACTGGATGGACGCACATCTCTACAACGGCCTTGTGGTCTCGCTGATGCTGGTTCTCTACGGCGTCCTCTTCATTCTGATTGAAAATCGGAACCAGAAGACGGAGCCGCAGATCACAAAGATGTGGCAGTTAAACTACCAGACAGCACTTTATATCGGCATGTTCCAGGTGCTCGCGCTGATTCCCGGCACCTCGCGCTCGGGTGTCACGATACTCGGCGCAGTGCTTCTCGGCTGTTCCCGCGCGGTGGCGGCAG
>CALLVJ010000205.1 GCA_938010625.1 uncultured Stomatobaculum sp.
CGGAAATACCAGATCTTCGCCGCCGCCGTGAATGTCGATCGACTCTCCGAGATACTTCTTGCTCATGACCGAGCATTCAATGTGCCAGCCCGGTCGTCCCTCGCACCAGGGTGACTCCCAGTAGGGCTCGCCCTCCTTCTTCGGCTTCCAGAGCACAAAGTCATTCGGATCCTCTTTTGCCTCCTCACCGCGCACCTTGAGCGTCCGGAGTCCCGCCTGGTTCTCCTCGACATTCTTGTGCGAGAGCTTGCCATAGTCCGGGAAACTCTCGACGCGGTAGTAGACCGTGCCGTCCGCCGCGACATAGGCATGGCCGCCGTCAATCAGCGCCTGGATCATCTCGATCATCCCGGAAATCTCTTCGGTCGCGCGCGGATTGCAGCTCGCCGGGCGCACATTCATTCCCGCCATATCCTTCTTGCACTCGGCAATGTAGCGCTCGGAAATCACCGAGGCGTCCACGCCCTCCTCGAGAGCCGCCTTGATAATCTTGTCGTCCACGTCGGTAAAGTTCGAGACATAGTTGACCTCGTACCCCTTATACTCGAGGTAGCGCCGCACCGTGTCAAAAAAGATCATCGGGCGCGCATTTCCAATGTGAATCAGGTTGTAGACCGTGGGGCCACAGACATACATTCTGACCTTGCCTGGCTCTATGGTTTGAAACTCTTCCTTGTAGCGCGTCATTGTATCGTAAATTTTCATCCCTGTCTCTCCATCAGCAGGCAAACTGCATGTGCTGCAATGCCCTCGCCTCTTCCTGTGAATCCCATGTGTTCCTCTGTGCTCGCCTTGACGCTGACTGCCGTCAGCGGAAGTCCCAGAATTTCCGCAATTCGCGCGCGCATAGCGCCGATGTGGGGCGCAAGCTTCGGCGCCTGGCAGACTACAGTGCTGTCAATATTGCCGATCTGATACCTGTGCTCCCGCAGCATACTGCCGACTGTGCGAAGCAGTTCACCGCTGTCTGCGCCGCTGTATACCGGATCATGGTCCGGAAAATGTACACCTATATCGCCGAGTGCCGCTGCGCCGAGCAGTGCGTCCGAAATCGCGTGCAGGAGCACATCGGCATCGCTGTGCCCGAGCAATCCCTTCGCATACGGAATTTCGACGCCGCCCAGGATCAGCTTTCGTCCCTCGACCAAGCGGTGCACGTCATAGCCCTGTCCAATTCTCATCTTCCTCTCCTCCCGCTCTCAACAGAGAAAACGTATCTGTCGATGCACACAGCGCACCGTAAATTCCCGTCTGCTGCCACGCCCCTCGCCGTCCGTGTGAAAGGGCAGCGCCTCATCGAGACAGAGGCGAAACTCCCGATATACGCGGATTCCCGCATAAGCCTCCGGCTGCATGCGCCGCGGCAATAACAAAAGCCTCGCCTGCTGCAGACGGCTCTGCGTATTCAGCACGGAGACGGTCAGCTGGCCGTTCGAGAGTGGCACTTTGTTCGCGAGGCGTATGCCGCCCGCCTCCGTCGGTCGCAACTGAGCGCTCAGCAAAAAGAGATGCCCGAACTCAACCCGCTGCCCACTGTCCGTCTC
>CALLVJ010000206.1 GCA_938010625.1 uncultured Stomatobaculum sp.
GACGGATGCAGAGCTCGATGTGCTCGGCGCGGATACGGCATTGCTCGGGGGAGCTCTCTTGCTCGCGCCGTCTGGGAACGCATTACAGCGCGCGCGTCACAAGAAGCGGAGCAAGGAGGCAGCGGAGACGGTGTTTCACCGCGCGGGCAATGAGCGCTTTGTGACAATCCCGACCTTCCGCATGCCGCGCCACACGGAAGAGGAGAGAGAGCGGTGGCTGCTTCGCCACATGCCGCTCATCTTAAAGCCGGACAACGGCAGGAGCTCGGAGGGCATTTTTCAAATCGGAAACCGCGAGGCGCTGACCCGCGCGCTCCTAGAGCTCCGCGTTCTCGGGCGCGAGGAGAGCTATCTCGCACAGCCTTTTATCTCAGGGCGCGTGGTCTGTGTCGATACGGTTCGGGACAGCGCAGGGCATACGCTCGCGCTTGGGCGTGAGGAATATCTTCGGACGCCGCGCGGCGCGGGTCTCTCGGTACAGGTATTTCGGGATCACGAACTCGAACAGATTTGCGGTGCGCTTGCGGCAGAGCTCGGTGTAATTGGCTGTGTGAACTTTGAATTTATCAAAGATGCAGGCGGCAGATATCATTTCCTCGAGTGCAACCCGCGCTTTTCGGGTGGCATCGGCTTCTCGGAGCGCGCTGGACTTCATGTCGTTGCGCTGCATCTCTCTGCATGGCGTGGCGAGAGCCTTCCGGACAGCGCCATGGAGCAGGTAAAGCCCGGCTGGCAGGTTAAGAAATATATAGAAGTGATAACAAAAGAGTGATATAGTAAAAAAGCGCAGTTATGCTTCTACTGCGCTTTTTTGGCGAAGAGAAAATAAGACGCCACGGGAGGAATATGGACGACAAAAAGAAACGAAACAGGCATGCCGCGCTGATTGCTCTGATTTTGTTACTTGGCATTGTGAACGGAAAGCGGCTCATTGACCGGAATGCCCATGTAAAGCGCTATGCGGAAATGCCGACCACAGTCGCGGCCGAGACAAGGGCAGCGGAGACAAGGGCAGCAGGAGAAGAGAGCACAGCAGCAGTGCAGGATGCAGATGCAGAGCGCATCATTGATTTTGCAGCATTGAAGGCAAAGAATCCGGATGTGGTTGCGTGGCTCTATGTCCCGGGCACCAGCGTGAATTATCCGATTCTGTATCGGGAGGCGGACAATGAATATTATCTGCGCCGCGACATCGACGGAAAAGAAGGCTCCTATGACGGCGTCTTCTTAGACGGCGATGACGCCCCGGATTTTTCAAAGCTTCAGAATCTGATGTACGGTCATCACATGAAGAATGGCACCATGTTCACGCCGCTGGTCAATTTCAAGAAAAAGAACTTTTTTGAGGAACACCAGAGATTGTATCTCTACACACCGGATCACACGTATATCTTAAAGCCGCTTGCCTCGCTCTACACTGACGCTGGCGAGGACAAGCGCCGCATTGAGTTCTCGGATCGCCGGGAGTTCAATGCCTATGTGGATCAGATGACCAGAGCCTGTGAGTTTCGCAATCTGCCGGAAGAGGGAATAGACAGGCTCTTCTCCTTTGTCACGTGTTCCTACGAGTTCAACGATGCGCGCACCATTCTCTACTGCTATGAGGTGGATGCGGCGGGCAATCCGGTCAGACCGACTGCGATGGAAAAGCAGCAGTAACGAAATGCAACACCCGAACCAGGTAAAACTACCAGCAGGGGGAGAGGCAACATGAAGGGAATTGTACTCGCCGGAGGATCCGGCACGCGGCTCTATCCGCTGACCAAGGTCACCAGTAAACAGCTGCTTCCGGTTTATGACAAACCGATGATTTACTACCCACTTTCAACATTGATGTTGGCTGGGATTAGAGATATTTTGATTATCTCAACTCCTCAAGATCTACCCCGTTTTAAGGATTTACTTTTAGATGGTTCCGAATTTGGTATCAAGCTTTCTTATGCCGAACAGCCTAGTCCAGATGGACTAGCGCAAGCCTTTATCATCGGTGAAAAATTTATCGGTGACGATAGTGTTGCTTTGATTTTAGGAGATAATATCTACCATGGACCTGGTCTCAGCAAGATGCTTCAAAAAGCAACCAAGAAAGAGAAAGGTGCGACTGTTTTTGGCTACCAAGTGAAGGATCCGGAGCGTTTTGGAGTCGTAGAATTTGATAAGGATATGAACGCTATTTCTATTGAAGAAAAACCAGAACATCCTCGCTCTAACTATGCCGTGACCGGTCTGTATTTCTATGATAACGATGTTGTCGAAATTGCCAAGAGTATCAAACCAAGTCCTCGCGGCGAGTTAGAAATTACAGATATCAACAAGGCTTACCTAGATCGTGGTGACCTTTCTGTTGAGCTGATGGGCCGAGGATTTGCTTGGTTGGATACGGGAACCCATGAAAGCCTGCTAGAAGCTTCTCAGT
>CALLVJ010000207.1 GCA_938010625.1 uncultured Stomatobaculum sp.
GTTCATAGAGACGATCTCGCTCGGCGGTCAGCGCATGTTTCCGGCTTTCGGTATCGGTGTAGTCGAGTGTCACATCCTGGACATAACTATTTTCTGAGAGCACGTTGGAATTTTTCTTGAGGCGCTCTACATAGGCGGAGAGCTTGTCCTCAGGAATGCGGGCGGTGAAATTCGCCGAGCGGGCGGTATCAATGGAATCATAGGAAGAACCATTGATCGAAGAATTCTCAAAATAGCCGCCAGCGTCTGCAGTCGCCGCATTCAGCTCCTTGAGAAAGCTGTCCAGGTCGCGGGTCTCCAGGTCAAGGCTCTCCGTTGTGATGAGCTTCTGCCCCTCTTTTGCGCTTTGCGCGAGTGCCGCGAGAGAGTCACTGGATGAGGATTCGCTGGCATTGCCCGCTTCAGCGGCAGCATTTGTTTCAGCGGCAATATCTGCAGCGTAGGATTTCTGTGCAGAAGCACTGTTTTTTGCGCGATAGGATGAATCCTCGTCAACGGAACTCTGCTGCATTCCACAGGAAGCGAGAGAAAGTGAAAGAAGTGTGAGAGGAAGAAGCAGAAAATGTCGTTTCATAGTTTGTCCTTTCTGCCTGCCGCGACAGGCATCTTATAGGGTAAGGCTCACCAGATAATGCCATTGTACTGAAAACGGCGCAAAAATGCCATATGAGAGGAAATATTCACATGAAATTCACAAAAATGCAGGGACTTGGCAACGACTATGTCTATATCGACTGTTTTTCGGAACAGGTGGAGGAGCCGGAAAAACTTGCTGTCCGGATTGCAGACCGCCATTTTGGCGTGGGCGGCGACGGTTTGATTCTGATCTGCCCCTCGGACCTTGCGCCAGTGCGCATGCGCATGTACAATGCCGACGGCTCGGAGGGGAAAATGTGCGGAAACGGCGCGCGCTGTGTGGCGCGTTATGCCTATGACCACGGCCTTGTGAAGACGAGAAGCTTTGATCTGGAGACGGGCGCCGGCATCCGCCATGCAGAAGTCGGAGAGACAGAAGTCGCGATTGATATGGGCGAGGCGAGGCTTGACGGCGAGCTCGAGGAAACCGTCACAGTGAACGGCAGGAAAACCAATATGACGCCGGTCAATGTGGGAAATCCGCACGCAGTTTATCTGGTGGACAGCCTCGAGATCCTGCGAACCCTTGACCTCAATGCGATTGGCCCGGCGTATGAACATCATCCGCGCTTTCCAGAGGGGGTGAATTCGGAATTCCTCTATATTGAGAGCCCGACCGAACTCCACATGCGGGTCTACGAGCGCGGGAGCGGCGAGACGCTCGCCTGCGGCACCGGGGCGACAGCGGTTGCATTTGCGGCAATGCAGCTGGGGCGCGCTGAGAAAGCGGTCACAGTCCATCTTCTCGGCGGCAATTTGAGACTGGAGCAGCGTTCCAACGGACACTTTCTCATGACAGGGCCGGCAGTTGAGGTATTTTCCGGAAGTTATTTCTCAGAGTGACAGCGCGTTCCTTTTTTGCTATAGTAGGTCGGAAGAAAATGGTGCAATAGGCGCAGGATAAAGAAAGGAATGCAGATGAAAGCGTATCTCTTACTGGAAGACGGCACTCTGTTTACCGGGAGAAGCATAGGCGCGGCAAAGGAAGTGGTGAGCGAAATTGTCTTTAACACTTCGATGACTGGCTACCTCGAAGTGCTGACAGACCCGAGCTATGCGGGACAGGCAGTCGTGATGACGTATCCGCTGATTGGCAACTACGGCGTGTGCCGCGAGGACATGGAGTCGGGGCGCGCGTGGCCGGATGCCTTTATTGTCCGCGAACTCGCAGAACTCTCATCGAACTTCCGGAGCCGTGAGACGCTGCAGCAGTTTTTGCTCGAGGAGGATGTGCCTGGCATTGAGGGCATTGATACGCGCGCGCTGACCAAGATACTCCGGGAGCGCGGCACCATGAACGGATTTCTTTCGACCAATCCGGACTTTGACCGCGAAGAGGCGATGCGGCGCATGCGGGAATATCAGGTGCGCGGCGCCGTGGCTCGTGTGAGTTGCAGGGAGAAGTATGTGATTCCGGGCAAGGGAAAGCGCGTCTCGGTCATTGACTGCGGCGTGAAGCGCAACATGCTCCGGGAGCTCGGCAAGCGAGGGCTGGAGCTCACAGTCTGGCCGCAGGATGTGCGCGCCGAGGACATTCTCGCAGAGAAGCCGGACGGCATTTTCCTGACCAATGGCCCCGGTGATCCCGCGGAAAATGTGGGACTGATTCAGGAAATCAAAAAGCTTTATGATTCGAACCTGCCAATTTTTGCCATCTGTCTCGGCCATCAGCTGATGGCGCTCGCGACGGGCGGCAAGACTTATAAGATGAAGTACGGACACCGCGGCGGCAACCATCCGGTGCGGGATTTGAAGAGCGGACGGACTTACATCTCTTCACAGAACCACGGCTACGCGGTCGATGACAAAAGTCTCGACCCGAAGGTCGCAGAGACCCGCTTTGTGAATGTAAACGACAGCACGAACGAGGGACTTGCTTACTGCGGCAAGAATATTCTGACCGTGCAGTTTCACCCCGAGGCCTGCCCCGGACCGCGCGATACCTCATATCTCTTTGACCGCTTTCTTGAAATGATGGAGGTGCACAATGCCTAAGAATCCGGAAATCAAAAAAGTCTTGATGATTGGCTCCGGCCCCATCATCATCGGGCAGGCGGCAGAGTTCGACTATGCGGGAACGCAGGCGTGCCGCGCGCTCCGCGAGGAGGGCATCGAGGTGGTACTCCTGAATTCGAATCCCGCTACTATTATGACCGACAAAGACATCGCAGACCATGTCTACATTGAGCCGCTGACCGTCGAGGTGTTGGAACGCTTAATTCTGAAGGAAAAGCCGGACTCCGTGCTGCCGACGCTCGGCGGACAGGCGGGGCTGAATCTCGCGATGGAACTCGAGGAGAGAGGCTTTTTTGCGGCGCACAATGTCCGTTTAATCGGCACCACAGCGCTGACCATCAAGAAGGCAGAGGACAGAGAGCTCTTCAAGGAGACCATGGAGAAAATCGGCGAGCCGGTTGCGGCGTCGAAGGTTGTCGAGAATGTCGAGGACGGCATTGCGTTCGCCGAGGAAATCGGCTACCCTGTCGTGCTGCGCCCGGCTTATACGCTCGGCGGGAGCGGTGGCGGCATCGCGGAGGATCGCCGCGCGCTCGTTGAGATTCTGCAGAACGGGCTTCGCCTGTCCCGCGTGGGACAGGTACTTGTGGAGCGCTGTATTGCGGGCTGGAAGGAGATTGAGTACGAGGTCATGCGGGACAGCATTGGCAATGTGATTACAGTCTGCAATATGGAGAATCTGGATCCGGTCGGCGTGCACACGGGCGACTCGATTGTGGTCGCGCCGTCCCAGACACTCGGCGACAAGGAGTACCAGATGCTCCGGAGCTCGGCACTCAACATCATCGCAGAACTCGGTATCACTGGCGGTTGCAATGTGCAGTATGCGCTGAATCCGAACAGCTTTGAGTACTGCGTGATTGAGGTGAATCCGCGTGTGAGTCGCTCTTCGGCCCTCGCTTCGAAGGCGACTGGCTATCCGATCGCGAAGGTCGCGGCGAAGATTGCGCTCGGCTATACGCTCGATGAGATCAAAAATGCGGTGACCAAAAAGACTTACGCGTCGTTTGAGCCCATGCTCGACTACTGTGTGGTCAAGATGCCGCGCCTGCCCTTTGACAAATTCATCACGGCAAAGCACACGCTCGGCACGCAGATGAAGGCGACCGGCGAAGTCATGGCAATCTGCACGAACTTTGAGGGGGCTCTCATGAAGGCGATTCGCTCGCTTGAGCAGCACGTGGACAGTCTCCTGAGCTATGACTATGCCTCTCTTGACGACGACGAGCTGCAGAATAAGCTCCGTGTGGTCAATGACCGCCGGATCTGGGTCATCGCCGAGGCGCTGCGCCGCGGTTTCTCCTACGACGACATCTTTGCGCAGACGAAGATTGACCGCTGGTTCATCCACAAGTTAGACCGCCTCGTGCACATGGAGGCAGAACTCCGCAGAAGGCCGCTGACCGAAGAACTGCTTCGCGAGGCAAAGCGCTTCGAGTTTCCGGACCATGTGATTGCGGCACTCTGCGGTAGGACCGAGGCCGAAGTCAAGGCAAAGCGCGATGAGTTCGGCATTCACCCGGGTTTCAAGATGGTCGACACCTGTGCGGCGGAGTTTGCGGCGGAGACCCCTTATTACTACAGTGTCTATGACGGTGAGAACGAGGCGGAGGAGACGAAGCCGAAGAAGAAGGTTCTGGTGCTCGGCTCCGGCCCGATACGCATCGGCCAGGGCATCGAGTTTGACTTCTGCTCGGTGCACTGCACCTTCACCTTCCGAAAGGAAGGCTATGAGACCATTATCGTCAACAATAACCCGGAGACGGTCTCGACCGACTTTGACATTGCGGACAAGCTCTACTTTGAGCCCCTGACCCCGGAGGATGTCGAGGCGATCGTGAACTTTGAGAAGCCGGACGGCGCAGTCGTGCAGTTCGGTGGTCAGACTGCAATCAAGCTGACTGAGGCTCTGATGAAGATGGGCGTTCCGATTCTCGGCACGGCGGCGGCGGATGTCGACGCGGCGGAGGACAGAGAACTCTTTGACGAAATTCTGCAGAAGACAGGCATTCCGAGAGCGGCGGGTGGCACAGTCTTTACGGCGGAGGAGGCAAAGAAGATTGCGCACCGCCTCGGCTACCCGGTGCTGGTGCGCCCCTCCTATGTGCTAGGCGGCGCCGGCATGCGCATCGCGATTTCGGATCACGACATCGACGAGTACATCGGCGTGATCAACCGCTATGCGCAGGAGCACCCGATTCTCATCGACAAGTATATTCAGGGCATTGAGGTTGAGGTCGATGCGGTCTGCGACGGCAAGGATATCCTGATTCCGGGCATCATGCAGCACATTGAGCGCACCGGCATTCACTCCGGCGACTCGATTTCAGTTTACCCGGCGCAGTCGCTCTCTGAGACCGTCAGGGCAAAGATTGTCGACTACTCCGAGAAGCTCGCGCGCGCGCTGCATGTGAAGGGCATGATCAACATTCAGTTCATCGCAAAGGGGGATGACGTCTATGTGATCGAAGTGAACCCGCGCTCCTCACGGACGGTTCCGTATATCTCGAAGGTCACGGGCATCCCGATTATTCCGCTCGCGACCCGCGTGATCTGCGGCCACACAATCCGTGAGCTCGGCTACGAGCCGGGTCTCCAGAAGGAAGCGGACTACATTGCGGTCAAGATGCCTGTCTTCTCGTTTGAAAAGATTCGCGGCGCCGACATCAGCCTCGGACCGGAGATGAAGTCGACCGGCGAGTGCCTCGGCATCGCGAAGACTTTCAACGAGGCGCTCTACAAGGCGTTTCAGGGCGCGGGCGTGAAACTCCCGAAGTACAAGAACATGGTTATCACGGTGCGCGATGAGGACAAGGCGGAGATCGCGCCGATTGCAAAGCGCTTTGAGGCGCTCGGCTACCGCATCTTCACGACCAGCGGCACGGCGAAGGTCTTAAGGGAAGCCGGCATCAAGACACTCGAGGTCAGAAAGCTCGAGCAGGAGCATCCGAACATTCTGGATCTGATTCTCGGCCACGAGATGGATCTTGTGATTGACACCCCGCCGGAGGGCGCAGATCATGAGAAGGATGGCTTTGAAATTCGGCGAAATGCAGTCGAGACCGGCGTCAATGTCTTGACAGCGCTCGACACCGCGGAGGCTCTCGCGACTGCACTTGAGCAGAAGGCAGACGAGCTCACGCTGATTGATATCGCAACACTTTGAGGTATGGACTTGCCCCGCTCTCAAGCGGGGCAAGTTGTCTATGAGGAGAAAGCATGCGCACAGTCATACTATCGGATTTGCACGGCGAAGCGGAGATGCTCCGCTGTATGCTGGAGGAGCTGAATTTTGACCCGGAGACAGAGGAACTCGTGGTGCTCGGCGACGCCCTGGACTACGGCAGCAGTCCTGCGGAAACGTATATTGCTCTCCGGAATCTCGCGGAGCAGATGGAAAAGCGTTTTGTCTATCTTCGCGGCGAGCACGAGCAGATGCTCCTCGATGCGCTGCTTTTAACAAGGGGACAGATTGCAAACGGGCTGCTCTGGAAGCAGAACGGCGGCAGAGAGACACTTGCCTCTCTGCGAAACAGAAAGCTCTCACCCGGCAAGACAGCGCTCTGGCTGAAAGACCACACGAGAACCTGGTATGAGTGTCAGGACTTTATCGCTGTACACGCGGACATCGCGGACGAGGTGATCTGGAACAATGAGCCTGAGACCTTTCTCTGGGGCAACCGCTGCATGGAAGAGAACAGCTATGTGGGAAAACTCACGGTGTTCGGGCATCACCGCGTGGCGTATCCGACCTATTTAGACGGCTCCGGCGGAGAGAGCCATTTTCACCCTGGCTATGGCACCTGGTTTGAACTGCCGAAACGTGGTGCGATTGCGCTGGACACGGGCTGCGGCGAGGAGGATGGCTGTCTCACGGCGATGGTCGTTGAGAACGGCATGATGCGCTTTGAGAGAATTTAAGTGCCGTGGTATACTGAAAACAAATCAGATTTCGGAAAGAGGAGAAGAAGAGATGAATTGCTACGATGAGCTCAAAGCCCGCGGGCTGATTGCGCAGGTGACCAACGAGGAAGAAGTGAGCCGCCTCGTGAATGAGGGCAGGGCGACCTTCTATATCGGCTTCGATCCGACGGCAGACAGCCTGCATGTGGGTCATTTCATGGCGCTCTGCCTGATGAAACGCCTGCAGGCAGCGGGCAACAAGCCGATCGCCCTGGTCGGCGGCGGCACCGGCATGATTGGCGATCCGTCCGGCAGAACCGACATGCGTGCCATGATGACGGTCGAGCAGATTGACAAGAACTGCGAGAGCTTTAAGCGGCAGATGTCCCGCTTCATCGAGTTCGGCGAGGGCAAGGCGAGAATGGTGAATAACGCCGACTGGCTCCGGAACTTAAATTACATTGAGTTTATCCGCGACATTGGTCCTCACTTTTCGGTCAACAACATGCTCCGCGCGGAGTGCTACAAGAACCGCATGGAAAAAGGGCTCTCGTTCCTCGAGTTCAACTACATGCTGATGCAGGCCTATGATTTCTATGAGCTCTTTCAGCGCTATCACTGCAACATGCAGTTTGGCGGCGACGATCAGTGGTCCAATATGCTCGCCGGCACGGAGTTAATCCGCCGGAAGCTCGGCGAGGACGCGCATGCGATGACCATCACCCTCCTCTTAAACGCCGAGGGCAAGAAGATGGGCAAGACCGTCGGCGGCGCAGTCTGGCTGGATCCGAACAAGACCTCGCCCTTTGCCTTCTACCAGTACTGGAGAAATGTCGGCGACCAGGATGTGTTGAAGTGCCTCCGCATGCTGACCTTCCTTCCGCTCGCAGAGATTGACGAGATGGATCGCTGGGAGGGCGCAAAGTTAAACGAGGCAAAGGACATTCTCGCCTATGAGCTCACGGCACTCGTGCACGGCGAAGAGGAGGCAAAGAAGGCGCGCGAGGGCGCACAGGCACTATTTGCGGGCGGTGCGGCGTCGGCGCATATCCCGACTGTCGAGCTCACGGATGCAGATTTTAGCGAGGGCAAGGCGGACATCTTAAGTCTGCTTGTGAAGGCAGGTCTTGCTGTCTCCCGCTCCGAGGCGAGACGCAATGTGCAGCAGGGCGGCGTGAGTCTGGACGGCGAGAGCGTAAAGGATATTGCAGCGAGTTTTGACGCGGCAAGTTTTGCCGGAGAGGGCAGGCTCTTAAAGCGCGGCAAGAAGAACTTCGTGAAGCTTGTCAAGGCATAAGACGAATTAGACATTAGAATGGTCTGGGACAGTGAAACCGGGCTGTAGTCTTCGAACGAAAAACGATAAAAACCGAATTCGGGCAAGAGACGGAGGGGTCGCGCTTAAAAGCCAGGATAATGAGCTGGGAAACGGCAGGAACAGAAAAGGAGGAGTCCCATGCAAAAGTTTGTTTATTATGCGCCGACGAAAATTGTATTCGGCCGCGGCGAAGAGGCGAGAGTGGCAGAACTTGTGAAACATTACGGTGGAAGTCGCGTGTTTGTCGTTTACGGCGGCGGTTCTGCTGTGAAGAGCGGTCTGCTTGCGCGGGTCGAGGAGACGCTCAGGGCGGCGGGCTTCGCCTTTCAGGCAAGCGGCGGCGTGGTGCCAAATCCTCTGGTCTCGACTGCGCGGCGCATGGCAGAAGAGGCAAGAGCCTTCCAGGCAGACTTTATCCTCGCAATCGGCGGCGGCTCTGTGATTGACACGGCAAAGGCAGTCGCCGACACCGTCGCAGCGCCGGGCAGTGATGTCTGGGAATTCTGGACGGGGCGCAAGGTCGAAGCGGTATTGCCAATCGGTGTGATTCTCACGATTTCGGCGGCTGGCTCGGAGACCAGCAATTCCGCGGTGCTAACGAACGACACCCTGCCGCAGCCCACCAAGCGCGGTATCAATACCGACCTGAACCGCCCGAAATTTGCCATTCTGAATCCGGAGCTCACGATGACGCTGCCAAAGTGGCAGATTGGCGCGGGCGCCGCCGATATTTTTATGCACACGGCAGAGCGCTACTTTGCGCCGATCCTCGGCAATCATTTGACCGACGAAATCGCAGAGGGACTGTTCCGGGACGTGATTCATTTTGGCCCGATTGCAGTGGAGCATCCACACGACTATGAGGCGATGAGCGAGCTCATGTGGTGCGGCTCGGTGTCCCATGTCGGTCTGACCGGCGTCGGTGCGAAGGGAGACACGGCGCGCGAGGGCGACTGGGCCTGCCATCAGCTCGGCATGGCGCTCTCAGCGATCGGCGATTACACCCACGGCGCAACTCTGACGGCGGTTTTCCCCGCCTGGGCGCGCTATGTGAAGAATGCAAACCCCGCGCGCTTTGTCCGCTTCGCGGAGAAGGTCTATGGCATCACGGCGGGCAGTGAGGAGGAGAAAATCGAGAGCAGCATTCAGGCGACCGCGCTCTTTTTTGCTTCTCTTGGCATGCCGGTCACGCTGACAGAGCTGCTGGGTCACAAGCCGGAAAAGAAAGAACTCGAAGCATTTGCACTTGAGTGCAGCTACCAGAAGACCCGCAGCATTGGTGGATTCCAGGTGCTAAACTATGAGGACATTCTGAATATTTATGAGAGAGCAGTCTGAGAACGGTCTTGCGAAGCAGCGGAAACAATGCTAGAATTCTGTGAAATCGTCAATACGTCCTGAAAGGAGCAGCGATGAAACCATACGCAGAGATGACGCGGGAAGAACTGTTGGAATTGAAGAAAGAGTTGAAAGGCCAGTATAAGGATATGCAGGCACTTGCATTAAAACTCGATATGAGTCGCGGCAAGCCCTGCACAGCCCAGCTAGACCTCTCGATGGGCATGATGTCAGTGCTGAATGAGGAGACAGAGCTCCGCTCCGAGGACGGGACGGACTGCCGCAACTATGGCGTTCTGACCGGCATTCCTGAGGCGCTCGAACTCATGGGCGATATGATGGAAGTGCCTTATGATCACATCATCCTCTACGGAAACTCGAGCCTCAATGTGATGTACGATACCATTTCCCGGTCATATACGCACGGCGTCATGGGTTCAACGCCCTGGTGCAAGCTTGACAAGGTGAAGTTCCTCTGTATTGTGCCGGGTTATGACCGCCACTTTGCGATCACGGAGTATTTTGGCATTGAGAATGTGCCAGTGCCCATGCTGCCGACTGGCCCGGATATGGATATTGTGGAGAAACTGGTCGCAGAAGATGAGGCGATCAAGGGCATCTGGTGCGTGCCGAAGTACTCGAACCCGACCGGCAATTCCTATTCGGATGAGACTGTGCGCCGAATGGCGCGCTTAAAGCCTGCGGCAAAGGATTTTCGCATTTACTGGGACAATGCCTATACGATTCACCACCTGTACGATCACGACCAGGACACGATCATTGAGATTCTCGCGGAGTGCAAGCGCGCGGGCAATCCGGATCTCGTATACAAGTTCGCCTCGACCTCTAAGGTCAGTTTTCCGGGTTCCGGCATTGCGGCGCTCGCTTCCTCGCTGAACAATCTCGAAGACATCAAGAAGCAGCTGAAAGTTCAGACCATAGGGCATGACAAGGTAAATCAGCTCCGCCATGTCCGTTTTTTTGAGAACATTCACGGCATGGTCGAGCACATGAGAAAGCACGCGGACATTCTGCGCCCCAAGTTTGAGATGGTGGAGGAGATACTGGACAGAGAGCTTGGCGGGCTCGGCATTGGAACCTGGACCAAGCCGAAGGGAGGATATTTCATTTCCTTCGATACCATGGACGGCTGTGCGAAGAAAGTGGTGTCCCGCTGTGCAAAGGCCGGCGTGATTATGACGAGCGCCGGCGCGACCTGGCCGTACGGCAAGGATCCGCACGACTCAAATATCCGCATTGCGCCTTCCTTCCCGCCGTTAAATGACCTGCGCATCGCCGCGGAGCTCTTTGCGCTCTGCGTGAAGTATGTGAGTGTCGAGAAGCTGCTCTCGAACATGGACAGAGCAGAGGGAAGGGCGGTCGAAAAGACAGAAGTATAAAAGCAGTGCGGAAGTAAGGCATCACATACAAGTACAAAGCGGCACCGGGATCAGTCCCGGTAAAATCAAAAAAGAGGCTGTGTGAATGCACAACCTCTTTTCTTTGCGCAGAACAAGCAAGGCCATTTGCTAACCGCTGTCAGTGCCCGCGCTAGCAGAGGCGATGGGCGTCCTCGGGGAGCGGAGATGCCGTCTGGACGAGCGTCTGCTCCTCCTTTAACAAATCCGCGAGGGTGATGTGGTCAATGACTTCGTTGACGGCCGATTCGATGCGCGAAAAGATAGAGCGGGACACACAGCGCTCTGCGAGATCGCAGGCAATCGAATCCTGCCCGAGACAGACCACAGGTGCCATATTGCCCTCGGTCAGGCGGAGAATATCGCCGACGGAGTAATCCTTCGGCGCGCGGGCCAGG
>CALLVJ010000208.1 GCA_938010625.1 uncultured Stomatobaculum sp.
CTTGAGTTCCAGTTTTGCCTTAGTGTCCGTCGGGTGATAAATCCGAATGCGTATCTTCTTCCGGTCTTCCAAACCATCCATCTTGTCAATATAGTCCTCGTTGTAAAACGAGTCAAAGTAGAGAGAGCGCACGTTGTAGGGCTCATAGCCCTGGAACGGGTCGCCGGGCAGGAGATAGCGGAGCCTGCCATAGAGATCTTCTGCCATTTTTACCGGCAAGACAAACTTCCGCTCGACGCGGCTCACTTCCGCCGCAATGCTCATGTTCTATCCCCTCCTCTCTCACTGCGCCGCAGGATCTTTGCCCTGCACCGCCACATCGGCATCTCCATTTTCTGCTGCCTTCGGGTCATCCGTGTAGAACGGCGTGCCCTCATTCGTAAAGTTATCGAGCGCGAGCGCCACAAAAACGTAGTCAAAATGTTTCTTTTCGAGCATTTCCTGAATACTGCCCTTGCCGCTCGGATTAAAATGCAGCGACCAGAGCAACTCAATGCGCGAGAACATTGGCGACAGGAAGGTCGCCACCGGAGAGGAGTAGGAATCGCGGATAAAGAGCGCAGTCGGTCCATTTGGATTCAACTTATTTTCAATCTGATCATAGCGCACAATTCCCTGCAGGTAGCCGTTATTCATCTCGCGGTCATAGGGATCCGATACATCCAGGTAATTGCGCTCAATCAGCGTTTTTTCAATATTGCCATCTACGGTCCGCTCTTTTCCACCGCGGTAGCGGGAATAATAGCGGTAATTCGTGTCAAATTTTGGATAAATAAAAGTGTAATCATCCAGCGCGCGCGCATAAATCTGACCGGTATCTCTGCCCTGTGATCCCATATAGATATGCGCATAGCGCTCGACCGTATAATTGTTCAGATCTCGGTATTTGCCATCCGGATCCAGATTTGCATCAAACTTCTGGTTTAGATGATCAATAATCTTTCCTGTCGCATAGAAAGCGGAGGGCACCGTCCAGTGGTGATCGGTGCGATAAAAAATATCCTTTGCCTTCATGTCGGCATTCCGGAATATTTCCCGCACATCCACATAGTCCACATCATAGCGCCTGAGATAGCGGAGCACCTCATCGCCATAAGCGTTCAGATTGTTGTACGGAATGCCATAGTAGCCTCTCGACCAGTCCTCGCGAAATTTGGTCGGATACATCACAACCACGAGCTTGGTGCCCTGATCTTTCAGACTGTCCTGCAATCTCCGCATGCGCCCCGCAATGCCGGGTGCACTGAGATCTGAATTGTTATAGAAGTTTCCCGAATACAGCACAGAATCTTTATCCCGCACATACTTGAACGAATTTTCTTCGTTCTTGCCGAGTGCCTTATATACAGTGCCGTAGAGCTCATTCCAGCGGTGACCGCCGACCAGGGTCTGCGAGAGAATGCCATCCAGCTGTTTGGTATACTGTTTGCATTCGGAAGCTGTCCTGGGAACTTCGACCGCTGTGATTCTTTCTTTCAGAACGCGCCGCTCCCGGTAGAGATTCAGTGCCGAGAGCGAAAAAAGTCCCGCGAGAAAAAGCACTGAGAAGACTGTCTGATATCGTTTCATCGCTCTGTCTCCCCCTCCCTTAAAAGTTAAAGTAGATGAACGGGTTGTAACCGCCCTTTGCCAGGAATGCAAGCGAGAAAATCATGCAGGCACTGAGACAGATCACATAGAGGATGGCACAGCTCCGATAGAAAATCTCATGTCCTTCGCTGTCCTCCGTTCTCTCCAGAATGTAATTGCGGACAGGAAGGGCAAACAGCACGGCGCCAATCAGTGAAATTCCATACTCCTTAAGGAACATGATCACTGCAGGGCTGTAAAATCCGTTTCCGCCAAGTGCAAAGAGATCTGCAAAGAAAAGCGACATCTGTTCTCCGGTCTCACAGCGGAAAATGACCATTGCAAAAACAGTTGCGATCACGACATAGACATGCCGCAGTGCCTCATGCCCCTCTCTCTCGTCGAGGCGAAACATGATTTCGAACACAATTAAGACAAAGAAATACAAGCCCCACCAGATGTAAGTCCAGTTTGCGCCGTGCCAGAGACCAGTCAGCAGCCAGACAATGAAGAGGTTTCGTATCATCACGTCCTTCTTCTTGCTGTTCGCACCGCCAAGTGGTTTGTAAACATACTGGCTGAACCAGGACGCAAGGCTTATGTGCCAGCGCGTCATGAACTCGCGGATAGAGCGGCTCACAAACGGATAGCGAAAGTTTTCAGAAAAGCGAAAGCCAAACATGAGCCCCAGGCCGATTGCCATATCAGAATAGGCGCTGAAATCATAGTAGAGCTGGAACATGTAGCTCACTGCGCCAAGCCAGGCGAGCAGCATAGGAACTGGAATCGAAGAATCGCCGCCCTTCGTCAGATTGAAGACCGTATCGGCAATGACAGCGAGATTATTTGCAATCAGAACTTTCTTGCAGAAGCCCTCGCAAAAGCGGCAAATGCCCTCGGTCAACATGGTCATATCGGTGCGCCGCGTTTTAATCTGCTCTGCGATCGCTGAGTACTTGACAATAGGACCTGCAATCAACTGCGGAAAAAAGGCGATATAGAGCGCAATGTCCAGAAGATTTTTTTGCGGTTCTGCATTTCCCATGTAGACGTCAATCACATAAGACAGTGCCTGAAAGGTGAAGAACGAAATGCCGATGGGAAGAACGATGTTGGGATATGGCAGAAACGGACGCTCCATGATGCCATTGACCGTCTCGACCACAAAGCCCGAGTACTTGAAAATCCCCAGCATGCCGAGGTTCAGAATACAGGCAGCAATTAAGACCAGGCGCCGCGTCCTGATCTTATTCTTCTGAATGAACAGCAACATCATTCCAAACAACCAGTTGCAGATGATCGAAGCGAGCATCAGAAAAACGTAGATGGGCTCGCCCCAGGCGT
>CALLVJ010000209.1 GCA_938010625.1 uncultured Stomatobaculum sp.
GAGAAGTCTCTCCATAAGTCAGTCTTTGTCCTTTCCCTGCCGCTCCCGGATAAAGAAGCGGAGCATGGTGCCGCGGAAGCCGAACGCCTCGCGAATTCTGTTTTCCAGGTAGCGCTGATACGAAAAGTGCATGAGCTCCTTGCTGTTCACAAAGAATACGAAGGTCGGTGGTTTCACGGCGACCTGGGACGCATAGAAAATCTTCAAGCGGTGTCCCTTGTCGGACGGTGGCTGCTTTAAGACCGTCGCCTCCGTGATAATCTCATTCAGGACGCCTGTCCGGATGCGGAGGGTCTGCGAGGCGCGTATCATGTCGATCAGCGCAAAGAGCTTGTTCATACGCTGCCCGGTCTCCGCCGAGACAAAGAGGAACTCGGCATAGCTCATAAACGACAGCGTACTCTTGATTTTATCCGTGAATTCCTTCATGGTCTTATCGGTCTTTTCGACAAGATCCCACTTGTTCACGACAACCAGAATACCCTTGCCCTTCTCATGCGCGACACCAGCAATCTTCGCATCCTGCTCAGTCACGCCCTCACTCGCATCAATCACAAGCAGCACCTCATCAGCGCGCTCTACCGCTGTCACCGTGCGGATGATGGAGTAGCGCTCAATGTCCTCGTGAATTTTTGACTTCCGCCGTATGCCCGCTGTGTCGATGAAAACATATTCCTGCCCGCCGTGAACCACGACTGTGTCGATCGCATCGCGCGTCGTGCCGGCAATGTCCGAGACAATCACGCGATTCTCGCCGAGCAGGCGGTTGATGATGGAGCTCTTGCCTACATTCGGCTTTCCGATCAGGGCAATCTTTGGCCGCTCATCTTCCTCTGCCTCACTCTCATCTGCCGGCGGGAAATAGGCTTCCACAGCTTCCAGCAAATCTCCGATCCCGAGGCGACTTGCCGCCGAGACCGGCACCGGATCCCCGCAGGCGAGATTGTAAAATTCGTAAATATCATTCTGAAACTTTGCGAAGCTGTCCACCTTGTTGACCGCGAGCACAACCGGCTTCCTGGCGCGGCGCAGCATGTCGGCGACGCGATCATCGGCATCCGTGACACCGGTGCGGACATCGGTCAGGAAGATAATCACATCCGCCGTCTCAATCGCGATCTCAGCCTCCTCCCGCACCGAGACCAGAAGTTTATCCCGGGACTCCGGCTCAATGCCGCCCGTGTCAATCAAGGTAAAATCGCGGTTTAACCAAGTGCAGTCCGCATAAATTCTGTCCCGGGTCACGCCCGGAATATCCTTGACAATCGAAATCGGTTCGCCGGCGATCGCATTGAAGAGTG
>CALLVJ010000210.1 GCA_938010625.1 uncultured Stomatobaculum sp.
GGTCAGGCTCTCAAGCTGGGTGAGACTTGAGAGAAAACGCAGATCTTTGACATTTTCTCCGGACGCGCGGGCGCTGAGCTGCATCTTCTTTACACCAGTAAGCTCTAGGAGATCTTCATTGCCATCCGGGTTTAAGCTGGTTCCGAGCTCTTCAAGCTGGCTTAGTTTCTGCAAAGCAGACAGCGAAATCTTCTCGCCGCGGTCACCGATCAGGAGCGTCTTTAACTTCGGAAAGCGCTTGCACAGTTCGTCCACATCGTCCTCGTCAATCAGTGTCACACCACCGAGTTCTTCGACTGTCGCCGGGTCTGCGACCAGGTCTGCGAGGTGTTCCGGGCGCATGTTATAGCTGCCATTGTTTGAGAGATACAGCGCTCTCAGCTTTTTCAAATTGCCGAGCGTGTTCGCATAGTCCTTTGACTCAAACGAAATGCGGATATCATCTCCGGTATTTGCGCTCGGGGCATAAAGCCCCTCGAGATTCGGAAAGGCCTGAAACGCTGTGCCGTCCACCTCTATGGTATGATCCTCATGGACCATCGGCACGCGCTTCTCGCTGTCATCCGTAAAAGTCACATCCAGCCAGAGCAGCTCGCTGTGCTCTTTCTGAAAGAAAATTTTCTTAACACGCGCATAGTCGTCTTCTGTCCAGGCTGCGGGCGCCTTCTCGAATACATCCGTGAAAGCGCTGACCAGCACCGGGTCTGTGAGCGTAGTCGCATACTTTGCTGCTGCTTTGGGCGCTTCCTTTTTGACCAGTCTGTCCAGAAATGGCAAAAAAGCCATGAAAAAACAGAGCAGCGATGTCAGCACCACAACAAAGGCAATCAAAGCCTTCGGCGTCTCCCGGGGCTTTGGCGTCCCGCCGAGATTTACATTGATCTGCACTGACTTTTCTTTTTCCTCGACGTAGAGCGCAGTTCCGCAGGAAGGGCAGGTGACCTTTCCGCTCTGCTTCACCAGTATGCTGTTGCCACAGTGCGGGCAGCGGATATTTGTTGGATTCATTCTCTTCTCCTCATCTTATTCTGACAGCACAAGTCCTCTTCCCTGTAACACTGCAATATTTTGAATCGTGTTGTCTCCGCAGAAAAGCATGCGAAGCCTCGGAAGCCCGGTGAGCGGCGAGACGTCTTCAATCCGATTGCCGCTCACATCCAGTACCTCCAAATTCGGAAGACCACTCACAAAATCGAGATCTGTGAGCGCGCAATGATTCAGCCGGAGCTCCCGGAGCGCCTTGCAGTGCGCGAGCTGCATAAGCGCCGCCGAGCCGGCCACCGTGCTGTTATATTTTCCGAGCTCAACACCGTCAAAACCGAAAATCCGAAGGCGCTCAAGCGAAGTATTGTCACTGTCGAGCGCCGACTCAAAGCGAAGAGGCGCACTTGCTATGTCGTCCATGATGACTGTGATATCGGTCGCATGCGGAAACGCCCGAAGGGACACCGGCCCCATTCTGCCGGCAATAGTCACGGTTTTTAGAGCTGGCAGCGCGCTGA
>CALLVJ010000211.1 GCA_938010625.1 uncultured Stomatobaculum sp.
TGCGCTGACGGAGCTCTTTTTGAAGCGCTGCGCGCGCGGCACCTGCCGCATTCACGGCGGCGGCTTTGCGGGCGTGATTATGGCGATTTTGCCGCGCGAAGAGCGGGAAGATTACACGGCCTTCCTCTCGCAGTACTTTGGCAGGGAGAACATCTACCGCATGGGACTCAGACGCTTTGGCGCAGTCGAGGTCGATTTTTGAGCGCAGTGCACAAAAACGATGGCGCGGTATTGTGTAATATGACGAAAGACAGACGGAAAAACTGAAAACAGCACGGATGGTTGCGCGGTTTCCGCGTGAGAGAATAGGATTTTCTAGAGATAGTATAGAAAATCCTATTTTTTTTTGCCCTTTCACTTGGTATTCTTTACCTATCAATGGCAGTGCGAACAACGCATACAAAATGAGGAGGAGTCAGATATGAAAAAGGCAATCAGTATCATTGCGGCTGTGGCGATGGCGACCACCATGCTGGCAGCATGTGGCGGCGGCAGCAAGGCAGAGAGCAGCAGCGCGGCGACGACAGCGGCAGCTGGAAGCGAGGCAAGCAGCCAGGCAGGCGGCGACACGAGCGCAGTTGCCAACAAGGACAAGCCCTTGGTCTGGTACAACCGCCAGCCCTCGAACAGCTCCACCGGTGAGCTCGACAAAGATGCGCTCCACTATAACGACAAGACCTATTATGTCGGCTTCGATGCAAACCAGGGCGCTGAACTGCAGGGGCAGATGATTGTCGATTATATCAAGAAACACGCCGCTGAAATCGACAAGAACGGCGATGGCACGATCGGCTATGTGCTCGCGATTGGGGACATTGGCCACAACGACTCGATTGCCCGCACGAGAGGTGTCAGAAAGGCACTCGGCACAGCAGTTGAGAAGGACGGCGCCATTGATTCCACGCCGGCTGGCACGAATGTCGATGGCACCGCTACGGTGGTCAAGGACGGTGAGCTCGAAGTTGACGGCAAGACCTACAAGGTCAGAGAGCTGGCTTCACAGGAGATGAAGAACGCGGCGGGCGCAACCTGGGACGCTGCAACGGCAGGCAACGGCATCAGCACCTGGGCTTCTTCTTTCGGCGATCAGATTGATATTGTCGCATCGAACAACGACGGCATGGGCATGTCGATGTTCAACGCATGGTCCAAGGAGAACAAGGTTCCGACCTTTGGCTACGACGCAAACTCCGATGCAGTCGCTGCAATCCCGGAGGGCTACGGCGGCACGATCAGCCAGCATGCGGACGTGCAGGCTTACCTGACTCTGAGAGTGCTGAGAAATCTGCTCGACGGCGTGGATGTCGACACGGGCATCGGCAAGGCAGATGAGGCTGGCAACGTCCTCACGGAGGCAGATTACAAGTATGTGCCGGAAGACAGATCTTACTACGCTTTGAACCTCGCAGTGACCGCAGACAACTATCAGGACTTCACGGATGCAACCAAGGCTTACGCACCGGTGGCAAATAAGCTCGACGCTTCGAAGCATGTATCGAAGAAGATCTGGCTGAACACCTACAACGCGGCAGATAACTTCCTTGGCTCTACCTACAAGCCCCTGCTGAAGAACTATGCAGAGCTGCTGAACCTGAATGTCGACTATGTGGACGGCGACGGACAGACTGAGTCCAACATCACGAACCGCCTCGGCAACCCGAGCCAGTATGATGCGTTCGCAATCAACATGGTGAAGACAGACAATGCAGCTTCCTACACCGCAATTCTGAATCAGTAAACGAAGCTTGTGTTTTGGGGGTATCGGGGGCAAACCTGATACCCCTGTTCTATTTCTTGGGAGAGGAACCATGTCAGATCAGAAAGAAGATATTATTTTATCCATACGCGGCATGTCGAAGTCCTTCGGCAGAAACCGTGTGCTGGATCACATCGACCTCGATTTAAGGCGGGGCTCCGTCATGGGTCTCATGGGGGAGAACGGCGCCGGAAAGTCCACGATGATGAAGTGCCTCTTCGGAACCTATCAAAAGGACGAGGGTGAAATTATCCTTGACGGACACGATGTCTCGTTCTCCGGCCCGAAAGACGCGTTGGAGAATGGAATTGCCATGGTTCATCAGGAGCTGAATCAGTGCCTGGAGCGCTCAGTCGTGGACAATTTGTTCCTGGGGCGCTATCCCGTGAACGGCGCAGGTATGGTCGATGAGGCGAGAATGAAGAAAGAAGCGGCGGAGTTGTTTCGGAGCCTCGGCATGACGGTGAACCTGACGCAGCCCATGCGTAACATGTCTGTCTCACAGCGGCAGATGTGCGAGATCGCAAAGGCGATTTCCTATCATTCGAAAATTATCGTGCTGGATGAGCCGACATCCTCGCTCACTGAGCCCGAGGTCAGAAAACTGTTCACCATGATGCGGAAGCTCAGGGATCAGGGTATTTCCCTCATTTACATCTCCCATAAGATGGATGAGATTTTTGAAATCTGTGACCAGATCTCAGTGCTCCGGGATGGCAAGCTGGTCATGACGAAGGACACAGCGGACACGAACCTCGATGAGTTGATTGCTGCCATGGTTGGCCGCTCGCTCGAAAACCGCTTCCCACCGGTCGATAATACGCCGGGGCGGGATATTCTCACGATTCAGCATCTCTCGACTAAGTTTGAGCCGCACATTCAGGACGTGAGCTTCAATGTGCGCGAGGGCGAAATCTTTGGCCTCTACGGTCTGGTCGGCGCGGGGCGCACGGAGCTCCTTGAGACTATTTTTGGCATTCGGACGAGAGCGGCAGGTCGTGTCTACTATGACGGCGAACTCATGAACTTCAACTCGGCAAAAGAGGCGATGGAACACGGCTTTGCGCTGATCACTGAGGAGAGAAAGGCCAATGGTCTGTTCTTAAAAGGCGATTTGACCTTCAATACCACGATTGCAAACTTGAATCACTATAAAAACGGACTGGCGCTCTCGGATCAGAAGATGGTGAAGGCAACTTCCAAGCAGCTCAAGACCATGCACACCAAGTGCATGGGGCCGGAGGATCTGATTTTGAGCCTCTCGGGCGGCAATCAGCAGAAGGTGATCTTTGGAAAGTGGCTCGAGAGAGAGCCGCGTGTTTTCATGATGGATGAGCCAACCCGCGGCATTGATGTCGGCGCCAAGTATGAAATTTATGAACTCATCATCCGCATGGCAAAAGAGGGCAAGACCATCATTGTGGTCTCCTCGGAGATGCCGGAGATTCTTGGAATTACGAATCGCATCGGCGTGATGTCGAATGGCTATCTGTCCGGAATTGTCGAGACAAAGGAGACAAATCAGGAAGAATTGTTGCGCCTCAGCGCAAAGTACCTGTAAAGTGAGGGGAGAGTTATGAGTCAGATGGGAACAGAAAAGGATGCTCTTCGGCACGCAGAGGAGGAGGCAAAGCTCCTCGCGCCAATCCGTGCCCACGTCGGAGAAATTCAGGCGAAGATTGATGCGCTCCGAAAGGATGGCAGCGATCAGGTACAGAGACTGAAAAACCGCATTCAGCTTTTGAAGGAAGACAAGCACATCAAGAAGGAGAAGAAGGATGCGCTGATTGCCGAGAGCAATGCTGCGCTCTCGGCGGCTCAGGCAGTTGAGAGCAAGAACCAGGCGGAAGTTGCAGGGCTTGTCGCTGAGGCAGAGAGCTACCTGAAAGAGCACTACGAGAAAGATTACTTTGGCCCGGTCAGCG
>CALLVJ010000212.1 GCA_938010625.1 uncultured Stomatobaculum sp.
CCAGTTCATTGTGAGACCTCGGAAATTCTGTGTGCTTTTGCCTCATTATAAAGGCTGGATTTTTTCCTGACAATGGTCGTATAATAATCACAGAATATAAAGGGGGTATTTATGGGACAGATTAAAGTGATGACTTGTCCGATTGCGGGACTGTATGTGATTGAGCCCACGGTGCACGGCGATGCGCGCGGCTATTTTATAGAGACGTATAACCGTCGCGACATGGAAGAGGCGGGGCTCAACTTAAACTTTGTGCAGGACAACCAGTCGGCGTCGAAGAAGGGCGTGCTGCGCGGTCTTCACTTTCAAAAGGAATTTCCGCAGGGCAAACTGGTGCGCGTCATCCGCGGCCGGGTCTTTGATGTCGCGGTGGATTTAAGACTGGCGTCGAAGACTTTTGGGCAGTGGTACGGCGTGGAACTCACTGAGGAAAATAAGAAGCAGTTCTATATCTCCGAGGGGTTTGCGCACGGTTTTCTGGTGCTCTCGGATTATGCGGAGTTCTGCTATAAGGTAACGGATTTCTATCATCCGGGCGATGAGGGCGGTCTCGCGTGGAATGATCCGGAGATTGGTATTCGGTGGCCGGAGCTCGTCGGAAGCTATCCGGGTTCAGCAGATGCCTCAGGATACACACTCTCAGACGGCACGCATCTCACGCTGAGTGACAAGGATCAGACCTGGGAGACTCTCAAAAATACGCATCACTTCTGAGCGCTGCGAAATTGGAATGTGGGCGCGCAGCGCCAGGGGGAATTGATATATGAGAGAAATATCGCAGGAGGAGCGCTACCGGCAGATGATGGAGGAACCAGTGCATACGCTGATTCCAAGGCTTGCCATTCCTTCCATCATTTCCATGCTGGTCACGGCCATTTACAATATGGCGGACACCTATTTTGTGTCCCAGCTCGGCACCTCGCCCTCGGCGGCTGTTGGCGTGGTTTTCTCGCTGATGGCGGGCATTCAGGCAGTCGCTTTCATGATTGGCATGGGCTGCGGCAATGAGATTTCCCGCCTGCTCGGTCAGAAGGAGAGAGAAGAGGCCGAGCGCTATGTGGCGACTGGATTTTTTACAGAGTTGATTGCGGGAACGTTGATTGCAATCCTCGGCATTCTGTTCACAGAGAAGCTCGTTTATCTGCTTGGCTCGACCGAAACGATTGCACCCTATGCGGCGTCTTATACGCGCTATGTGCTGCTCGGTGTTCCGTTTTTCATGGCAGCGCTCGGTATGAACAACATGCTCCGCTTTCAGGGCAATTCGTTCTATTCAATGATTGGCATTGCGACCGGCGGTGTTTTGAATATGTTTCTGGATCCGCTCTTCATCTACGGGTTTCATATGGGCATAGCGGGAGCAGCCATCGCGACAGCTCTCAGCCAGATCATATCGTTTTGTATTCTGGTCTGGCAGTGCAACTGCATGCCGGTCTGTCTCAGCATTCGTCTGCGCCGTTTTTGTCCCAGTCTCATGCGCTACAGAACCATCCTTCGCTTTGGCCTCCCGAGCCTCGCGCGCCAGGGAATCGCGAGTGTCTCAGTTATTGTGACCAATTTTGCGGCGCAGCCCTACGGCGATGCGGCGATTGCCGCGATCGCAATCGTGTCGCGCGTCGCAATGTTCATGAACTCGGCGATTATCGGTTTTGGACAGGGATTTCAGCCGGTTTGCGGCTTTAACTACGGTGCAAAGAATTACAGGCGCGTCGAGAAGGCATATCAGTTCAGTCTGCATGTGTGCTTTGTTGTCCTGTTGACGATGGGGGGCATATCCTTTCTGAACGCAGGACGTATTGTGATGCTTTTTCAAAAGAATCCCAGAGTGGTTGAGATCGGAACCTGGGCGTTACAGCTGCAGTCGGTCACGATTCCGCTCGCGGCGCAGATCACCATGGCAAATATGTTCTCACAGACCACAGGCTATAACTTCCGCGCGACGATTGTGGCACTGCTCCGCCAGGGCATTTGTCTCCTGCCGGTGCTTTTCATTCTGCCGCGGATTTCGGGTCTGCAGGGCATTCAGGCCGCCCAGCCAATCAGCGACATCTTTTCGGCGGCCATTGCCTACCTGATTACAAAGAGCATTTTGAATGAGATGCAGCAAAAGACAGCAGAGCAGGAAAAAGCAGTGAATTCCTGAAAAATGCTTGCACAGCAAGGCGAAGTATGATATAAAATGAGGGCACGCGTTAAGAAAAAAACGCAGCCCGCAGGTGTAGTTCAATGGTAGAACACTAGCCTTCCAAGCTAGATACGTGGGTTCGATTCCCATCACCTGCTCTTGAGTCTGTAGCTCAGCAGGATAGAGCAACGGCCTTCTAAGCCGTGGGTCGGGGGTTCGAATCCCTTCAGGCTCGTTGGGATTCTGTCAGAGTCCTGCAATGCGAATATGGTGGGTATGGCGCAGTTGGTTAGCGCGCCAGATTGTGGATCTGGAGATCCAGGGTTCGAGCCCCTGTACCCACCCGAGGAGAGAGCACCCGAGAGGGTGCTCTTTTTTACATAAAATATAAACGAGCAAAACAATTACAATGCTTTGCATTTTTTTAGTGTTGTGAATATAATGTCATTAACAGAACGGAGGTGCATTACATGGCAAGTACAAATCTTAATATTAGAACCGATAAAGATGTTAAGGAACAGGCAGAGCAGATTTTTGCGGAACTTGGAATTAATATGAGTACGGCTGTCAATATGTTTCTCAGAACAACTATACGAGAGAACGGGATTCCCTTTGCCTTAAAGTTGGAAACGCCGAATGAGTTGACAGCGGCTGCCATTGCCGAAGGTAGACGGATTGCCTCTGATGACAGTGTAAAAGGTTACACAGATATGGATGAGCTTAAGGCAGCGCTGGGAGTATGAAGTACGAAATCAAATTTACCGGTCAGTTTAAACGTGATTTAAAACAGGCAAAGAAACAGAACAGAAATTTGGATAAATTGTTTGAAGTTATCAATAATCTGGCAGAGGGTAATACTTTAGGTGAAAAGTACCGAGATCATGAGCTGGTAGGTAATTATAAAGGGGTAAGAGAATGTCACATAGAGCCGGACTGGTTATTGATGTATGAAATGAAAGAAAGGTTGCTGATTCTTATGCTATATCGCTTGGGAACGCACTCGGAACTTTTCAAGAAGTGACGAAGGAGTAGGAAAATGTGCTTTTCAATCAGGCTTTTGTCGGAAGAGAAGAGGATTGCTGAGTGTTACGCGAAAATGCGTAGTATGTCGCTTGAAGAGGCGTTTAAGCAGGCGCTTTTTGAGCGGATCGAAGATGCGTATGATGTCGCTGTGGCCGCTGCAGCGTATGCAGAGTACGAAATGAGCGGGCGTAAGAGTAGGCCGATTTCCGAACTGTGGGAAGAAGTGTTCGATGACCGCTGCGAATCATAGGAAACAAAAAAGAGCCTGTCGGCTCTTTTTTGTTTCCGTATTTCTC
>CALLVJ010000213.1 GCA_938010625.1 uncultured Stomatobaculum sp.
TGTCCCGATCATCACCAGGCGTATGCCCTGCATCAGCAAAAAAATGGCGACGACTGCGATGTAGCGGTGCCACTTTTTGTCCCGCCTCACGAGGAGACAGTAGAAAAACATGGGCAGCAGCACCATATAGCGCTCATGCGTGAAGCAGTTCAGAAAGTAAAACAGCAGTGCGAGGCAAAAACTCTGCGTCTCTTCCCTCTCCCGGAGGTATCGGTACAGGAAAAACGCCTGCAGAATCGCAAAGAAAACGCCCATCGTCTCCATGAGCCCGAGCAGCTGCCCAATCTGGTAATAGGCAAAATGCGAGCCGAGAAACAGCGCGCCCACGGCAAAGGCGACCGCCCGGCTGCCGGAAAGGCGCTTTGCAAAGAGATAGAGAAAACCCGCAAGCCCTGCATTCAGGAGAATGTTAAACGGGACAATCCATTCAATGTGATTGCCAATGAGTTCCAGTTCTAACCAGGAAGCCGCCCAGTAGACAAAGCGGCAGCGGGTCGAGCCCCGCGGAAAGGCATACTGCCAGAAGCTCTGCTCGCCCCAGCAGGACCAGGTGTAGAGGTCGTCCTTATAGAGACCGCTGATCCGGAACTGCCGGTTCACGAAGAATGCCCAGGCGACGAGTGCGGCAATCAGCAAGAGATCGCTGCGAATGTCCTGTCTCTTCTGCTTTTCTCCCATGGCTCCTCCTTGTCTTGACGCACTATCGTGCGCGATGATAACGATAGAGAGCATTCCCCTCCTGCCGGATCACGACTTCAACGCTCCCCTCTTCCTCGAGATAGCGAATGATATCGGCTGCGCGGCTGTGCTCCTCTAAAAACGCATCATCCGTATAGAGGCAGTCCACACCAGCGCGATTCAGAAACTCCTTGAAGAGATCCAAGGTCTTCACGAGATATACATTGCCGCCGCTTCCCGCAAGATCAGTATAGCTCTGCGCATCACAGGGAAGCAGATAACACTCCGGCTCGCCCGCAAAGGCGAGAAGGCGCATGCGCGGCGCATTCTTGACATAGCGGTAAATGGGCTCGCCGCCGTCGAGAATCAGATACTCTTCGGCGAGCCGCGCGTGCGGATAAAAAAGGCCAGTTCTTCCCTCGTAGCCCGTATACCCCCGTGTGCCCGCCCAGTTGGTGAGACAGAGCATGAAGAGCGCGAGTGCCGCCGCAGGACTTAACGCCCTGAGGAGGATGACGCTCTTCTCCTGCCAGACCGCAAAGACCATGAGCAGCAGAAGCAGGTAAAAGAGCCCGTAGTAATTGCCGTCAATCTGATGCAGACGCTCGAGCGATATGAGCAATAAAATACCCTGTACCGCGAGCAGACAGCCAAACAGCCTAACAGCGCTCTGCGCCTTCCCGCCGCTCTCTCTCCCCCGCAGCAGCAGCGCGAATAGCAGCGCAGGGATCAAGGTTGTGCCCCAGGCAATACGGATGTGCAGCCCGTCCTCTCCCACCGGTGCCAGAAATAATAACACCAGCCGCGCGCCGAGCGCCGCGAGGCGTTCTCCCGGTGAGAGCGCTGCCCCGGCATCCGGGAGACTCTGCGCGGCGAGCGGATATCTGCCGTGAAAGCCAAGCGCCTCAAAGACACCCGTGAAGACCGAGACCAGCGGATAGCCGGTCAGATGCAGCGTTCTGAGCGTCACAAGCGCCAGCGCAGCAAGCGTCAGCACTGGCGGCAGCAAAAATTGTCTCCGCGGCATGACAAGCGCCTGTCCTCCCACGACAGACAGTGCGATGCGACCGCGCTGCCGCCTGAACAGAAGCTCATGGAGAAAAAGTCCGGCGATCAAACCACCCGAAAAAACCAGTGCAGTCGGTTTCAGCATAAAGGTAAAGAGCAGCGCGCTTACACTGCAGGAAAGGGCGACCTGGCGAGCTGCGCCCTTCTGGCGCGCTGCGCGGAGTGCTTCCCGCACAGCACCGAGCTGAAACAGGAGTGTAATCAGATCCGTTTTTGCCGAGATGCTGAGGTTCATGACGCCTGGCAGCAGCGCAGCAACGCAGACCAGACGCCTTGCGCTCTTTGCCCCGCAGAACGCTCTGCCAAGGTCATAGAGCAAGTACAGAAGCAGAAGTCCCAAGCAAAAAGAAAAGGCGAGCGTCGGCCCGTAACTTTTTTCAAAATACAGCGGCAGCGTCAGGATCTCCAGCCCTTTCGGGTAAAAATAAACCTGGTTCACCGAACCGAGTGCCTCAAAAATGCCTCTGCCGTTGTCAAGCACAAAAGGCGAGCGGAGCGCATAGCGGAGAGAGTCGTAATCGACCGCGAGATTCAGGCGACCAAGCTGCACGAGCACAGCCGTGATCGTGAGCGCCGTGACAGTGCTCTCCCACCGCGTTCTCTGCCTTTCTTCTCCTCTGCACATGCCCTGTTCCGCCTTTTTGGCAGCGAACAAGGCGCGAAGCGGCTGCCAGGCAGAAAGAAATGCTACCAGCACAAAAAGGCCTGCCAGCGCGCGCCAGAGGAACAGCCCACCGCGATGAAAACCGGACAAGAGACCGACCAGCAGAATCCAGAAGGCCGTTCCCGTCAGAAAGCCGCGATACAGCTTCTCTGTTGTAAAGGCATAGTATTCGCGACGATATAACAGAGCCATGCCAGACAAACTGAGCGCCAGAATCCAGAACCCCGCTGCGAGCACACTCGCAAACACCAGATGGCGCAGCGAAAACCCGAGCAACAGGAGAAACCGCGCTGCGTTTCGCCGCTCTCTTCCCCGGATCCGATCAGCCCCGAAAAAGAGCAGGTATACGAGCACGGTCTCGAGCAGCATCGCCGCCGTCCGCGGGTCGTCGAACTGTTCCGCAAAAAAGCCGTCCCCCGCGAGACTGCAAACTGCAAACAGACTGAGCCCCGCAGCCACAGCCGCCAGCAGCCCCGCTCTATACCTGGTAGTCCACATAGGCACTCCGGTAAAAATACAGCAGCAGTCCTGTGACGGCTTCCGGCCACATCATGCGGAACATAGCGCGCTCTTCCCGCTCCCGCACATGGTTCTCCGTGAGCGCTGCGGTCGCTGCGCCGCTGTGAATCCGGTAGAGCAGAAGACTCTGCTCCGAAACCACCCAGCGCCCACCCGCCGCCGCGAACTGCCAGAGCAGCTCCCAGTCGAGCACAAAGCGGCGTGAAGTCGAAAAGGGCGCCTCGCCGAGCGCATCCCGCCGATAGGCACAGGACGGGCACACAATCGGGTTGCCGAAGCGAAGGCAAAGGCGCTTTCTCGCTGTGCTCTGCCACAGTAAAGGCAAGCGCAGTGGCAGGCGCAGCAGTTTTTTCACGAACTCTGCCTTACTCCGCGGCTGAATCCTGCCGTCCCGGAGAATGCGTGCATCCGTAGCAAAGAGCGTGAGATCCGGATATTTTCTGGCCGCGCGATACAGTGCCTCTGCATAGTGTCTGGCATAGACATCATCCTGGTGGGCAAGCGTCACAAAATCACCGGAAGCCTGGCTCAGCGCAAAGTTCCAGTCCGCCCCGATCCCGAGCTTTCCGTCCCGGACGCAATAGCGAAAGCCGTACTGCGCCGCGAGCTGTTCGAGAAAGGGGCTCGGCGTCGCCGTGCAGAGCAGTTTTTCCGAAGGCACTGTCTGCTCCGAGAGCGAGCGGAGGCAGTGTTTCAGATAGGGAGAATCCCCGTAAGCACAAACTGCAAAGCTGTGCGTCATTTTTTTGTATCCTCCCCGAAGAAAGCAGTCTCAAGTGCGAGGCAGAGCGCGTGGTAAATCGGCAGATGCAGTTCCTGAATCTGGTAAGTCTCCTGTCGCGGCACAATCAGCGCGACATCTGCGAGGCGCGCGAGCGCACCGCCGCTCCTGCCGGTCAGCGCAATGACCTTCATGCCGATGGCCCGCGCGGTCTCCGCTGCATTCAGAAGATTTTCAGAATTGCCAGAGGTGCTGATGGCAATCAACACATCGCCCGCCCTGCCGTAGCCGTAGACCTGCTGCGCCATTGCGAACTTCCAGTCGGCGTCATTGCCAAAGGCACTCTGCAACGCGTCATGCCCCGTGATTGCAATCGCGGGGAGCGCGCCCTCGAGCATCGCAGCGACGCGCGCGCCGCGCTCCCCCTGTGCGGAGAGAGTCTCCCTAAATCCCGACGGAATGCTTCTTCGAAAGGCAAAGCTCTTCATGAGTTCGCCGACCATGTGCTCGCTGTCCGCCGCGCTCCCGCCGTTTCCGCCGACCAGCAACTTGCCGCCCGCCGAAAAGGCGTTCTGCAGCACATCCCGCGCGCGGTAGAGCTCTGCCCGGAGGGGGGCCAGCACCGGATACCGCGTGAGCAAAAGCTCCAGATTCTCTTCTCTCTTCATCTATCTGCTCCTCTCTCTGCCTGTTTTTGAAACGTAGTATCTTAAACAGTATGACTTAAAGGTGCAGCGCCTGTATGCGCGCCATTGCCTCGACTGTGTCCTCATAGCTGCCGAACGCCGAGAAACGGAAATAGTGTTCGCCGTGCGGGCCAAAACCAGAACCCGGCGTGCCGACGACTGCCGCTTTCTCCAACAGTGTATCAAAAAACTCCCAGCTCGTCATAGTGCCGGGCGTCTTCACCCAGACATAGGGCGCATTGACACCGCCGTAGACCGCAAAACCGGCCCTTTTCAGGGTCTCGTACATGTAGTGCGCATTCCGCATATAGTAAGCGACCTGTTCGCCAGTCTCCTTCTGTCCCTCCGTCGAGTAGACTGCTTCACCCGCGCGCTGCACAATGTAAGGCGCCCCGTTAAATTTCGTGCCGTGGCGGCGGCTCCAGAGCGCGTGGAGTTCCACTTCTCTCTCCTCGCCGTTTTCTGTCTTCACCTTTCTCTTGATGTCATGTGGCACCACCGTCGCACCGAGGCGGAGACCCGTGAAACCCGCCTTCTTTGAGAAGGAGCGGAGTTCAATCGCACAGCTTCTCGCGCTCTTGCACTCGTAAATTGTATGCGGGACATTGTCCTCGGTGATATAGGCCTCATAGGCCGCGTCAAAAAGAATCACGCTGCCGTTTTTGTTCGCGTAATCGACCCAGCGCTGCAGCGCTTCCCTCCGCATGACTGCGCCGGTCGGATTGTTTGGCGAGCAGAGGTAAATGAGATCCGGCGCCCTGCCTGCCGGGAAATCCGGCGTGAAATCATTTTCTGCCGTGCAGGGCAGATAGGTGATGCCCGCATAAATGCCTCTCTCTGCGTCATAAGCGCCACTTCGCCCCGCCATCACATTCGTGTCGAGATACACGGGATAGACCGGATCGCAGACTGCGACCGTCGAATCGAGGCTGAAAATTTCCTGGATGTTGCCAGAGTCGCTCTTTGCGCCGTCCGAGATGAAAATCTCATCCGCCTGAATCTCTGCGCCGCGCGCCCTGTAATCGAATGCAACCATCTTGTCCCGGAGAAAGGCATAGCCGTTTTCCGGCCCGTACCCCCGGAAGGTCTCTGCTTCTCCCATCTCATCGACTGCGCTGTGCAGCGCTTTGATCACAGCTGGGCAGAGCGGCTTGGTCACATCGCCAATGCCCATGCGAATCACACGCTCGCCCTGGTGCGCTTCCGTGAACGCAGCGACTTTCTTCGCAATCGTCGAGAAGAGATAGGAACCCGGCAGTTTCAGATAATTCTCATTGATTTGATACATAGAATACTCCTTCAATCTTGGAACCAGTGACAAATATTTCTCCCGTGCGTCAGCACTTGAAAAATACGAAAAGCCGCAGGGCTTCTGCCTGCGGCTTTTCTTTCAAATGGAGATGGAGGGATTCGAACCCTTGACCCCCACGTTGCGAACGTGGTGCTCTCCCAGCTGAGCTACACCCCCACGGGATTTGAGCGGTACTACCGTACCAACGAGAAATATTCTACACCCAATCCCAAAACTTGTAAAGCTTTCTTTCATTTCCTTACAATTATTTTGCCTTTTTCCCGATTATCTCTGTGACGAGCGTCTTCAGAACCTCAATCATGCGGTAAAAGTCCGTGACATTCAGATATTCATAAATGCCGTGGAAGTTCTCACCGCCAGTCGAGAGATTCGGGCAGGGCAGCCCCATATATGAGAGCGTCGCGCCGTCCGTGCCGCCGCGGATGGCCACCGTGCTCGGCGTAATATCATTCTTCCGGAAGGCCGCGCGCGCCGTCTCAATCAGGTACGGATACGGCTCCACCTTCTCCTTCATGTTGTAGTAGCTGTCCTTGACCTCCGCCGTGAGCTTCGCCTCGGTGTGCGCATACTTTTGATTCAGCTGCGCCGCGACTGCGAGGAAGGTCTTCTTCATCTCCTCGAATTTTGCGCGGTCATGCTCGCGGATAATATAGTGAAGCTCTGCTGCGCTCTCATCACCCTTCATCGAGCAGAGATGGAAAAACCCCTCATAGCCCTCGGTATTTGCCGGCGTGCAGGGCGGCAGGAGGGACTGGAACTCCATGCCGAGCAGAACGGCGCTGACCATCTTGTTTTTTGCCGAACCCGGATGCACGTTCACACCCTTGATGTGCAGCGTGCCGGAAGCCGCATTAAAATTCTCATACTCAATGCCGCCGATCTCTCCGCCGTCCACAGTATAGGCGACTTCTGCGCCAAAGCCCTTCACGTCGAAGAACTTCGCGCCCTCGCCGATCTCCTCATCCGGTGTGAAGCCGATGCAGAGCTCGCCGTGGCGGTGCTCCGGATGCCCCTGCAGGTATTCGACGAGCGCCATGATCTCCGCGACACCCGCCTTGTCATCGGCGCCCAGCAGCGTGCTGCCGTCGGTGACGAGGAGACTGTCGCCCTTTGCGCTGTCAAGCTGCGGGAAGGTGCGGGGTGAGAGCACTTCGCCGTGCCCGAGTTCAATATCGCCGCCCTCGTACTTCTCAATGAGGCGCGGCTTCACATCCTCGCCGCTCGCCGCGGGCGAGGTGTCCATGTGGGAGATGAGGCCGAGCGCGGGCGTGATCTCATTTTCTGCCTCGGTCAGATTCGAAGGAATGCGCGCATAGACATAGCACTTGTCGCTTAAGCGCACATCCTCTGCGCCGAGCGCCTTGAGCTCTGCCATAAGCTTCCGCGCGAGGTCAAACTGCTTTTCAGTTGACGGGTGAGTTCCGCTCTCCTCCGACGACTGTGTATCAATCTTTAGATATGAAATAAGTCTCTCCAATCCATCCATACTCCTGCCTCCTTCGTCTCAAATCGTTGCTTTTACAGTTCTCATCCTACACGATAGAAAAGAATAACTCAACCACCGGCGCCAGGGTTCCGACCGCCAATTTGAGGTAGTAATAGACTGGATTGATGAGCTGCAGCGCGCGGATGCCAAAGTCGAGAAAAATCGGCGCGCCAAGCAGGCAGAGGAGCAGGGCGGGCAGGAGCAGGGCAAGCACGAGGGTCTGCCGCCCCCCAGTCAGCACGCCAACCGCCAGCACAAAGAGCAGCGCCAGCAGATTCAAGCAGAGCAGCGCCAGGAGTTCCCGCCCCAGGGTCTGAAACAGCCCGCCCGCGAGTAACAGCGCTATAAGCCCAAGGCTCGCAATTCCCTGCACGGCGAGGAGATAGCGAAGTACATACCAGCGCTCTGCAGTGCGGGGCAAAAAGGTGAATAAACCCTTCCGCTGATCTTCGAGAAAATAGAGCAGCGCGACAAAGCTCATAAGAAACAGCCAGAGTGCTCCCAGACCGCGGAGCGGCGATCGGAGGTAATTTTGCCGCTGCATTGTCTGCCCAGCTGCATTCGCATAGGCAATCAGCTGTCCGTCAATTTTAACCGCTGCATAGCGCGCGGCGAGCTCCCGCTGCACCGCCGGATCCCTGAGATTCAGCGAAAATTTCTCTGCCAGAAAGTTCTGATAAATTGCCGGAGAAATCTCCGGATAGAGCGCACGGTATAACACTTCGCGAGACAGAAGTACAAGCGCGCTGTCCTCCCGCTCGAGCACCGTAACCAGTGAAATATTTTTGCCTCCGACGCGCTTCTCGATCCGCGCTTCGAGGTCAGAGGGCAAAATCCAGACAGCGTCCAGCTTACCTCTGCGGAGCAGTTCCCGCGCGCGCTGTTCATCAGGGAGACTCTCTATACGGAGCACCGTGTCGCCGGTGAGCAGCTTGTCCACAACTCTGTGATTGAGTTCCGGCAGCTGTCCGTCCTTCTCTTCCGCGACCAGGCCAAGCTGCAAAATACCGCTCTCTCCGCGACTTCCAAGGCGAAGGAAAAACCCCATGAGCGGCAGGAGCAGACAGAGCAGCAAAAAACTTTTTTTTCGAAAAAAGCGCTTGCAGAGCAGGATTTCCCAGCGAAAAAACTCCCTCATGCCTTCCTCCTTTGCACCCGCAAAAACGCTGCGAGCAGCAGAAAAGCCAGTGCCCAAAGCAAAAGCACTGCGCACTGCGCTGCGAGTGCTGTGACTGTGTCGCCCTCTATGAGCTGCTGCAGATAGGAAAAGCACTGTCCGGTCGGCAGCGCGCGGCTCAGCCGCTGCCAGCGCGCCGGAAAAAAGGCAAGCGGATAAAAGCAGCCGCTCAAAAAGGAGAGGAAAATCCCCGCGAGAAGCTGCAAAAAAGCACCTGCCAGGAGCCCCTGTGCGAGCTCATAGAGCAAGAACTGGAGCGCTGTCGCCGTGAGCAGCACTGGCAGAATGCCCAAAAACTTTTCCCGCAGAATAAAGAATAGCGGCAGACAGGCAAGCCCCTGCAGCAGGAAATAAGCTATGTATTCCGCAAGGAGCTGCGCGCACTGCGAAATGCCCCGCGCCGCAAGCAGCTTTCCGAGCGTCTCAGAGCGACCTGTCGCAAAGGACAGACCACTCACGCCCGCGGAAAAAAGCAGTGTCGCGAGCAGAGCTGCTGTATAATAGCGCGGCAAATTGACCTCACGCAATGGCTGCACAGATTCCACCTGGTAATTCTGGTTCCGCTTTAAGACCAATGCGAGGTAGCGAAGATTCAGCTCTGTCAGCAGTTTCTCATGCTGTGCAGATGCGCCGTGCGCGTCGAAATAACCCTCCGCCGCATAAATTCCCCTTTCTGTGTCCTGTAGGATAAGCTCCGCCGAAGCGCCCGCCTCGCGGATCAGCGCGCTGCTCAACCCTGCCTCAAGCCCGCCTCCCACATAGCGTATGGTCTTATTCTCGCCGTGCGCGAGCGCTGACAGGAAATCATCCGGCACTTCGAGATAGGCTTGAATTTCACCGCGCTGCAGCGCTTTCTCTGCTTCCTCTTTGCCAAGCTGCTCGTAAGAAATTGCGAGCCGGGAGCTGTCCATTGTATTCAACATCCCGAGCCCCGTCCCGAGATAAGTCTCCCCCCTGCCGCCGACAACACCAAGTTTTATTTTTGCACCGCCCGCGCTGTCCGGCGTGAACAGCCGTGTCAGATAGAGCATAAGCAGCGCTGCCGCGAGCAGCAGCAGGGTATTCGCGAGCAGCGCCCCCGGCAGGTTCCGCAGCGCTCTCTTCCACTGCGCCTGAAAATAACATCTCATAAAAACAGTGCCTCCGCTGCCGCCTGAGTTGCCGGATGCGGAATTTCTCGCAGAATGCCATCCTGTAAGAACGCCAGCTTGTCACAGTGCGCAAATTCTGCAAAGTCATGGGTCACAAAGAGCGCTGTGCCTCCCTCTGCCGTGAACCGCCGGAGAAAGGCATAGAAGTGCGCCTTGCCTTCGAGGTCAAGCGCTGCCGTCGGCTCGTCGAGCAGGAGAATCTTTGGCGCACGCAGCACGGCAATCGAGAGCGCGAGGCGCTTCTTCATGCCGCCCGAGAGCTTTTCGACCGGTTTCCTTAAAAAGTCCGCTGCGCCGAGTGCTGTGATCGCGCCGTCCGATGCAAGCCCGCGCTGAATGGCCGCCCTGTCGTGCCAGAGCAACAGATTGTCAAAACCGGACAACTCTTCCATCAGCGGATTCGCCTGCGGCGAAAAGCTGACCAGCGCCCTGCGGCGCGTTGCATTCCCGAAGAGCTCCTCCCCGTCATAGGAAAAGCTCCCGCCGTCCGGTCGCAGAATTCCTCCCAAAACGGAAAGAAGTGTGGTCTTCCCGCCGCCATTGCCGCCGAGAATGCCCACACAACTTCCGTTCGCCGCCTGGAGACTCACATCCCTTAAGACGACGTTCTTTCCGTATCGCTTTTGAATCTGTGTTAAAACCAGCATTGTTTACTGCATGTAACCTGTGCTCTTTAACGAGCTCTCAAGCAAATCCAGATAGCTCGCCGGGATGTCCGTCTGGCGGAGCTGACCGAGGAAGCCACTCCAGTTTGCCCCCTTCACAAAGTTCTCTGCCTCTGTGTTGTCCGAGACATCAACGCTCTGATCGTCTGCCGGGGCCGTCGGTTCCTCGCCGCCCTCGCTTCTGGTCGAATCCAATGCAAGCGTCACAAACGCCGTGTCATCCTTCTTCACAGTCACGGTCATCTTTGTGCTCTTTTCGGTCTCTGCGGTGTCAAAGTCAAAGCTGAATGCGCTGAGATCCATCATGCTCGTGCTGCTGCTGCCCGCGAGCTTGACATTGCCCTTTGCCGTGACCTCTCCCTTCTTCATAGCCGCGAGATCCAGTTCCTCCAGGGTGAGCGTTGCGACGGGGTTTCCCTCTTGCGTGAGGAAGAACTGACCGCTCATCTTCTTGCCGTCGTTCGAGCCGGAGCCGCTCACCTGAAACAGTTCTTTGCCGTCCTCTGAGAGCGTGACCTCCGAGGAGAACTCATTGCCCTTGTTCGGCGCCTTCATCGTGAAAACATAATTCTCGTTCGCATTCGGGTTCTCAACGCGGAGCTCACGTGCAACGATCTTGTCGCCCTCGCCGAGCCAGATGGTCGAGATCAGCTTGCCCTGAATCTCCGTATTGTCGCTCTTCGCCTTATCCAGCGCGTTCTTAAACTTCTCATAGCCAGCGTCGCCCGAGAAGCCCTTGACCACCGCAGCGAGGTCCTGGTCATCCGACGCAGCTGCGACCAGCTTCTTCTGGAGCTCGGTCAGCTGTGCGCCCTCAAAGGTCGCCTCAAGCTTGGTCGCATTGACGGTATGATTGCCAACTGTCACATCTTCTTTCGACTCCTGGACATTCTTCGCCTCGTCGGTGATCAGCTTGCTGTAGCTCGTGAGCACCTTGTCGAGCTTTTTGCCCTCCGGCATCCTCTTGTACTGCTCGAGCGCGCTCGCGAAGCTCTCCGTGCCGCCAAGCGCCGAAGCCGGAATCTTCATATACTTCTCGGCGAGCTCCGGAATCTGCAGGTAAACTGCCTCGTCCGACATGAACAGGTTCATTGTGCCGAGCGGTTTGTCGTTCAGGCTGAACGCCACTTTCTCTTCGAGCGCAGTCTTGCCGACCTTGGCACTCATCTTCATACCGAGGGTCGTGAGCCAGGAGAAGTCCGTGCCGTTCGAGAGCGTCTGCATGGTCTTCTTTGCGTCGTCCGATACTGTGATGGTCATCGTGCCCTCGCCGCTTGCGACCTTGTCGCTCGCGAGCTTTTCCCGTGTGGTATCATAGGGACTAATCAGGCTCTCACTGATTTCCTTGATTTGCTTCTGCTCCGCCTCCTTATAGCGCTCGTCCGGGGAAGCCGCCTTCTTGCCGCATCCGGTCGCGAATGCCATCGTTGCGACAACGGATGCCGCGACAACTGCCGCTCTCTTCCATCTTCCAAACAATCTCATTAATTTCCTCCCTTTCTGCCCGTCAGCAGGGCCACGCAAACAGTATAACATGTTTCTTTTGTTCACGGAATATTCACAAAATATATTTGGATTTTCTTCTGCTTTCTGTAAGGATTTTCAAGAGAAATCATCCTTCAAGCCTGCCCACACCGCATCCATACTGTTATGCGCACGGATATAAGTGCTCGCGCGCGCCGCCATCGCCTCGAGCGCCGCCTGATCCTGGTACAGACGGACGGTTGCAGCCGCAAAATCCTCAGCGTCCTCCTGAATCTCCATAACGTTCTCCGCGTCCGGAATCCCCTCTGCGCCAACCGGTGTCGTAAGCACCGGCGCGCCGTAGTAGAGCGCCTCAATGACTTTGCCCTTGACACCCGCGCCATAGCGGAGCGGCACGACAACGAGACGGCAGCTCTGATAGAGCTCTTCAAGCCGCTCGTCCGAGACAAAGCCGAGGATGTGAATGCCCTTCGCCGGATTGTCGAGCGTCTTCAATTCATCCGGCACCTTGGAGCCCGCGACATAGAAGTTGACTGGCTCTGCCGTGCGGATAGCCGGAAAGACTTCCCGCAGAAACCAGAGCACAGCGTCTAAGTTCGGCGGATGTGCGAAACCGCCCACAAAGAGCAGCCCCTCGCGCTTTGCATAGCCAAAGTCGCGCTTTGCCGGAAAGCTGTCCCATACATAGGCTGTCAGCGGTTTCACGCGTATCGTCGCATCGACCGCATGAATCGCCTTGCACTCCTCCGCCGAGGGATAGAAACTCAAATCCGCCTTCCGAAGCAGCGAGAACTCGACGCCCTTCCAGTAAGCCGAGGCATCCCGGTGTTCTGTCTCCCCGGTCAGCTCATACTCGCGGCGCTCTCGGAGAAAGTGAAGGTCGTGACCGTAGTAGAGAACGCGGAGTGAAGTCCGCTCCTGGATGAAGTCAATATACTTGCTCGCGATGTGCGGGCGGTTCAGGTAGACAAAATCCAGATCTGCCGCATGCTTCTCAATCCAGTCCCAGATCCCCTTCTGCATCACCGGACCATAGAGAACCTCAATGCCGAGCTGCGTGAGCGCTGTCGTATAGGGCTCCTCCGCGAAATTATCTCCGAGAAATTTGACCTGATAGCCCTGCTTCACAAACATCTTTAAGTACTGCCAGGTCGTGCGGCTGCCCGCGTCCTTGTCAAAGGTCGGGACATAGTGATCGACAACCAGGATAATCTTCTTGCCCCCGCTCCGCTCCCGCGCACGGAAGGGATCCGGATTGCCAGTGTTTTCAAACTGTTCCGCAAGTTCCTTCTTCCACTTCTCTTTCAACTTTTCGGTGTTCTCGATCTGGTAGCGTTTCAGCCCTGTGCCCTGCACATCCGTGCCGTTCGATACCCCCTCAAAGTGAATCACGACTGACTTCGGCTGGTAGACCACACGATAGCCATGCGCGCGCACCTCAAAGGCGAGATCGGAGTCCTCGCAGTAGGCGGGCGCATAGCGCGTGTCAAAGCCGCCGATTTCCTTCCAGAGCTTGTGGCGGATTAAGATCGCCGCACCTGACATATAGTCGACATCCTTCACATAGTTGAATTCCGGAAGCGACGGATCCTGGAGCCTTCCATAGTTCCAGCCGGAGGCATCGCTCCAGATGATGCCTCCCGCCTCCTGGAGCCGCCCGTCCGGGTAGACGAGCTTCGAGCCCGTCATGCCAATGGACGGATTCTCGTCCATGAGTTTTAAGAGCCAGGAAAGATAGCCCTCCGTGACCTTCGTGTCATTGTTCAGGAAAAAGAGGAACTCGCCGCGCGCCCTGGCTGCTGCCTGATTGCAGTTTTTCAGAAAGCCCTGGTTGGTCTCATTCCGCGCAAGCACGAGACCTTCCGCAAAGTCTGAAAGGCGCCTGGTTGCGTCAGTCGAGACATCGTCCGCGATAATGACCTCGTAGGAGATGTCCGGCGTGTGCTCGAGAATTGAGACAAGGCAGGCATAGGTATACGCAATCTGGTTGTAGCAGGGGATGATGATCGAGACCCTCGGCGCATTGAACTGCGGGAACGAAAGCTTCCCGTGCTCGCGGTAAATGTCTCCGATTGCGAATTCGCCGTCGATCAGATTTCTGCCCTCCGGCGTATTGACAAGTTTCCAGTGCCGGATCGGATGCCGGATCGCATCGAGGCGGAACAAAAGGCGCTTCCGCTCGCCGGAACCCTTCGGATACTTCGCATTGAAAATTGCACTGGCTTTCTGACGGAGGCGAGAATAGAGCGTCTGGTGGCGATTTAAGTACTGCAGCGCCTCTGCGAGATTCCCATTCTCCCGGCGAAGATCCCGGATCATGGTCTCTAAGTTCACGACATGATTGTCCGTTAAGCGCTTCACCTCGGTGATCTTTTTGATCTCAGCGTCCCGCATCCGGATTTCTTCAAAGGACGCCGCAAGCTGCTCTCTGGTTTCCTCGAGCGTGCGCTCTGTCCGCGCGATGATCTCTGCATTCTGCAGCGATACAATAAAACGATCCAGAAAGCGAACCTGCTCCTTGCCTGCAATGCCGCGCTGAAACTTTGCCTCTTCTGCCGCAAAGCGCGCGCGCTCCGCCGCAGAGATGCCAAACCGCTGTAGAAACTCTGCCTCCGTGCCAAAGCCAAAGCTCTCCCGCTGCTGCTCGTAGAAAGTGCGGAGCGCGCGGTAGCGCACATAATTTTTGTCGAGCGCAGTCTCCGAAACCCATTCGCAGTCAATGCCGGTCAGCGGAACTGTCTCGATTTCGGTCTCCGCCGTGCTGCCGTTCACGAGAAAGTTATCAAAAATCGCGTCGATATTATGAACTTCGCCGCCGCCGATCAGCCGGTCGAGCGCTCGCTCTAGGGTGTCCTCAAGCGGCGCTCCCGCTGCGATTTCGCTGCAAATGAGTTGCGAAAAGCTCTTGCCCAGCACATAGGGGAAATAGGCACTTGTCAGTTCATTTTCTGTCCTGATTTCCGGTGCCGCATAGGAAATGCCTCTCTCCTCGCCCTGCAGGCACCGGAGCCGCGCGGCAAAAGCCGCGATATGCGCATTGCCCTCGGGTGTCAGCGCGCGTTTCTCAACATAGCGCGTGCCGTCCGGATTCTCCCAGATTACTGTGACCAGACGGTAGCGCGCGTCGCGGTTCCGGTTGTATTTCACATAGACAGGGCGGGCTGTCTTCTCTGCCTCTTCTTTCGTCCAGCAGGCGAGAAAAGCATCCGCAAAGCGCGGATAGAGTCCGTCGCGACACACCTCATTATATTTTGCGCCGACATTGATTGCGACATACGTCGGGAAACCATAGGCCGGAATCACGCGGGACAGTTCGCCCTCCTCCGGGAGCCGCCGCTCGGAATAAATAGTATCTGCGAGATTCTTTAAGGGTTCCGGGAAATAAAAGAAACACTCGCCACCCTCTGCCGCCATATCGTGTTCAATTGCCTCATAACTCAGCGCATTCTCGCCTTGCTTCTGTCCGGCGAATGCGCGAACGCCGTAGGCATTTTCCGCGGCGACCAGAAGGCAGCCGCCGGGATTTAACATCTGACGCGCGGCTCGGAGCACTTCCACTGCCCGCTCGCCGAGCGTGCCGTCAAAGAGCACGTAATCAAAGTTTGCAAGTGCGCTGTCCGCTGTCTCGCCGAGTTTGCCCTCGAGAAGCGTCAGCGCTCCTGTGAGACCAGCTGTCTTCTTCCGCTCTCTGAGAAGCGCTAAGGCATCCGGATCCGGATCCAGCGCTGTGACCGCAAGCCCCTTTCGCAGCAGGAGCGGCAGCAGCGCGCCGTCGCCCGCACCAGCGAGCAGAATCTTTGCCCCACGGCGGAACGGATACCAGTCGAGCAGGTTCTCGCGGCGGTCGGAAAAGAGCTCCAGAGTCTCAAGCTCCGGATGCTCGTCCAGCATAGCCGCTGTATTCTGCCCGTACTGCGAAAGCAGCGCCCGCGCTGTCTCAATTCGTCCGCTCATGCCTCCTCCTCTCTGACTGCCTCAACTTCCGAGTCCATATCGTAAAAGCCAACGGTGTTCTTATTCGAAATGACCGTCAGGCCCAGCACATTGTACAGTCTGTGGTAGACCACATGTTCACCGTTCTCATAGCCCGTGCAGCTCATCGAGAGCAGGTACTCGCCGCCTTGCAGGTTCATCTTCTGCCGAAACGAAACGGTATAGACATCGCCGTCCTTCACAGGCTTGATGTCTACGCCCTCAAACATCGTATTGGTGCCGGTGATGTCGGTGCCCTTCTTGTCGCGGAGCGTATATGTGAAAATCGGCATCTCGAGCGGCGCGTGAAAGCGGATTCGCTCCCGAATTGTGAACATCTCCCCTTTTAAGAGGAGGTTCGTCACATTGCCGCGCGCATCGAGCGTGCCGAAGTCTTCGAAGCTCGCGCGCCCGTCGCCGTACTCCTGCACCTCCGGGTTCAGATTCATCCGGTCTTTCATGCGCTTTTCGGATTTTATTGCCTCGACTGGCAACCCGAGCGCCTCCTTTTTCTGCTCGATCAGTGCCTCGGCAAGCTCATCGGTCTGGTTTGCGAGTATCTTTTTGTAGAGATCTACCATCTTTCCGGCCTCGCCCGCCGCGACAAAGTGCCCGCGATTTAAGAGCACGACCTTGTCACAGTATTTGATGATGCTGCCCATGTCGTGGCTCACCATCAGGATGGTCGTGCCATTTTTCATCATCTCCTCCATGCGGCGGTAGCACTTCGCCTGAAAGAAGACATCGCCGACCGAGAGCGCCTCATCGACAATCAGAATCTCCGGATCCACATTGATCGCAAGTGCAAACGCAAGACGCACAAACATACCCGAGGAATACGTCTTGACCGGCTGGTTCACAAAGTCGCCAATGTCCGCAAAGCGGAGAATGTCATCCATTCTCCGCTGCATTTCCTCGCGCGAAAATCCCATCATGGTGCCGTTCATATAAATGTTTTCGAGGCCGGTATATTCGCTGTTAAAGCCCGCGCCGAGTTCAAGGAGCGCCGAGATGTTGCCGGAAACTTCTGCAATGCCGGTGGTTGGGCTCAGCACGCCGGTGATGATCTTTAAGATCGTAGACTTGCCCGAACCATTTGTGCCGATAATGCCGACGGTCTCGCCCTTCTTCACGTCAAACGAGATGTCTGAGAGCGCAAAAAAATCCCGGTGGTAGGACTTGTGTGTTAAGCTGACAGCTTCTTTCAGCCGATCAATCGGCCTGTCGTAGAGCTTATAAATTTTGCTGACCCCCTGCACTGAGATTGCCAGATTTTTATCCATGAATCAGTCTCCTTTTTCTCACAGCACGTCGGAAAAATGTGGTCTGAGCTTCCGGAACAGGCGAAGTCCCAGCATGAGCAGCACGAGGGTCACACTCCAGTAATACAAAGTCTGCACGGGACGCTCAAAAAACCAGTTTCCGGAAATCATGCTGTCCCGGTACCCCGTCACGATATAGTGAATCGGATTGAGTTTCAGGATCGGCAGGACTTTTGGCGGAAAATTGTCAAACATCTCAGGCGCCCACATGATGGGAACCAGCCACATGCCAAACTGCAGCAAGATGCTCACGAGCTGCGCCATGTCCCGGAAAAAGACCTGCACGGACGCTGTGACGAGAGTCAGCGCGAGAATCAGCACCGAGAGCGCCGCGCTGTAGTATAAGAGCTGAATCCAGGTCACGAGCGGCAGTCTGCCGTAGCAGAAGAACATCGCAATCATGATCATCACGAAAATCGCATGCACGAAGAGGCAGGATACCAGCTTGATGACCGGCAGCACTTCCACATTGAAGACCACCTTCTTGACCAGATAGTGGTATTCCTGCAGACAGCTAGTACCGGCATTCATCGCCTCCTGGAAGAAGAACCAGGGGACAATGCCGGGCACCAGCCAGATCACATAGGGCACCCCCGGAATCGGCGGCACTGATTTGAAACCGAGCTGGAAAATCATAAAGTAAATCAGCACGGTCACAATGGGCTGGACAAACATCCAGATGACACCAAAGTAGGAGCCGACAAAGCGCTTCCGAAAATCCGCCGCCGCAAGCTCTAAAATCATGCGCCTCCGCGCTTTAATATCCTTCAATAATTGCAGTACCGTTCTCATAACCTTCCCTGTATCCATCCGGGGCTCCGAGGCATCCTCCCCGTTCCTTCTCCCTGCCGCTGTCCATATTTGCGGGCCGCCTCAGCGTTTTCCCGAGATTTTCTCCGCCTGAAGCAGAACGCTCCCGCTTCCGCTGCCCTCTCCCGCGGCGAATAAATGATGGAAGCCGGTAAAGCGCCGGATAGAGGATCAGGCAGATAGAGGATCAGGCAGAATGAAGCGAAAAGGGCGTCGGCAATGCCACCATGATATCACACAATCGCGGGGCCTTCCCGCGGCATCCATTAAAAAACAATGAATTTTTCAGAATATTTTCGACATTATTACATTTTTTGTCTCTTTATCCCGCCTTTTAGCTCCTTATCCCGCGTTTTATTTCTTTATCTTGTGTTTTATCTCTTCCCCCGCTGTGATCGAAGGAAGAGCGCGTTCCCGTCTCGATGGATGCCCTAGCTCCTCCCCGCAATGATCGAAAGGAGAGCGAGCAGGAGCCCCGCATTTAAAAGAAAT
>CALLVJ010000214.1 GCA_938010625.1 uncultured Stomatobaculum sp.
CGTCTTCGAAGAAGAGGCATGAACTACCTTGCCATCGCCAATGTACATTGCGACATGGCTCACCCCGCCGCCCTTCGCATAGAAGAGCAGGTCGCCCGGCTGCATGGTATCTGCTGTCACCGTTCTGCCCTCGCCGGCCTGTTCTGCCGAGCTTCGGCTGATCGACACGCCGCCTGCATGGCTTAAGATGTAACGCGTAAAGCCTGAACAGTCTACACCGCTGTGCGGATCTGTGCCGCCCCAGACATAACGTCCGCCGACAAAAGAGAGCGCGTAGTCAACCACCTGCTGACGGACACTCGCCTTCTGTCCTGCCTCTGCTGCCGCGGCTTCCGCTGCAGCTGCCTCCGCTGCAGCCGCCTCTTCTGCTGCTCTTGCCTCTTCTGCCGCGCGCGCCTCTTCTTCCTGCTTCTTTGCCTCTTCGACCCACGCTGCCGTATTCTTCGTGACCTTGGTGCTCGCCATCGAAGTCATTGCGCTCCCAGCCGAAATAAACGAGGCAAGCGCTGCCATTGCAAGATATCCCTTCAAACGATTCATTGATTGTCCCTCCAACAAAGTAGTTTTGGACGCTCTCTCATACTCATGTCCTTATTACAGAACAATTCCTTACTTGTTACGGAATTATTACGGACGCTAGTATACTCCAGCGCAACCTACGCGTCAAGTTTTTTACAAAATGTTTACAAACAGCCGTCTGACATACGACGAGCTGCTGTTTCTCGCGCATAAAAAGAGAGAACTCTGTACGAATATCTGCACAAAGTTCTCTCTGTATTGTTACAAAAATGTTACGCTACCTTTACTCTCCGATCATATTTCGGATATGCACGGGCGTGCGGTAATTCCAGCGCGATACCATGATGCCGTTTCTCTCATTGGAGGCATGTACCACTCTGCCATCGCCGATGTACATCGCGACATGGTTTACACGGCTGCCATTGCTGTAGAAAACCAGATCGCCGGGCTTCGCCTCGTCAATTGAGACCTCTCTGCCCTGCTGTGCCTGCTCCGCCGCCGTGCGGTTGATGTACACGCCGCCTGCGTGGCTCAGAATGTAGCGCGTAAACCCTGAACAGTCCACGCCGGAGTAGGGATTCTCGCCGCCCCAGACATAGCGACCGCCGAGGAAGGAGAGCGCATAAGCGCGGATGCTCTGGCGCCGTGGCGTTGCCCGCTCTCTCCGCTGTTCCTCCTGGAATTCCTGGGAGCGAACCACACCTTCGTACTGGTCATAATTATCAGACGCCTCAGAGAGCATGGCGCGCGACTGCTCTAACTCTGCCGCGATCTGCATGGTGTTTCGGCGCTGCCGCGAGCCCATCAGCACCGAGAGCTGCACATTGCTCTCCCGCTGCAAAATGATCTCCGCCGGTGTCCCCGCGACTTTGTCATAGGTATCAGGCTCACCGGCATCCCCGAGAGACAATGGCTGCAAATCCTCTGCGCTCTTTGCCTCGCCCGCCGATGTCTTGCTTGCCTGCGTCTCTGCGGCAGCCGTCTCACCGCTCTCGGCGGTACTGCTCTCCGCCGGAAGGCCCAGCTTTCCGCGGATTTCACTGTCTCTGCCCTGCAGATTTTCGATGTTATTTTTGATCTCAGCGGAAACTTCCTGGAGATTCTGCATCTCCTTGTCCTGCTGCGCGCTGTAGGCCCGCAGATTCTGGTTCTCCGAGCGTATCTTATCCTGCTCAGCGCGAAGCTGTGCAATCTCCTGCTCCAATGCAACCTTCTGGCGCGCCACCGGTTTTAAAAGTGCCGCCGAAATTAGACCGTAGCCGGTCAAACCAAGCAGAAGGAGCAGAATGGTCAGCAGACCTTTGAAAAAGAAACGCGGAAGCTGGAACTGCACGGGCTTTTTCTCGCTGTTTGAGAGCAACAGCAATGTAAAACCCGTGTCCTTCTTACTTTGTTTCCGGGGCCTTCCGGTTTGCTTCCAAAACATGTTTCTCTGCCTCCTTCTGCGCGCCCTCCTGCACCTTCTGCACGCCATCCTGCACTTTCTGCAGCGATGTCATGGTGCACTTTCCAGCGAAGGATGCGCCCTCCGCAATCACCAGAGACTTGGTCGTAATATCGCCAATGATCTTGCCGCTCTCAGTGACCTCCAGGCGCTCCCGCACAAAAATATTGCCCTGCACGGTTCCTGCAATCAGCATGTTTTCACTCCGGACATCTCCCTCCACATAGCCATTCGCGCCAATAATGAGATAGCCGTCGGAGATTGCCTCTCCCTTGATTCTACCGTCGATTCTTGTCGTGTCCTGGGTGTGTAACGTGCCCTCTACCCGCGTCTTCTCGCCGATGATGGTGTCGATTTTGTTCCCGGACACGGGTGCAACCGGCTCAGCCTTGCTCTTTGAACTAAACATGTCCTCTCCTCCTTCTGTCTCTCTATTGATTTGTTCAGCGCTGAAAAAACTGCAGCAGAGCCTGGTATACGAAGCTGATCAGCAGCAGCGCCAAAATGACGGGCGCTGCCCAGATGATGAGGCGCGCAATGGCGAGCACCAGAAGCACGACAAATAAAAGGAACAGAAATCCCGCCACCCAGGGGTTCACCTGCCGCATCTCGACATGGACATTCTGATCTTCCTGCTGTTCTCTTTCCTCACCCTGCGCTCGGTAATAACCGCCTGCATCTCTGCCGCGATCTCCCTCGGGATTTTGATCCGGAACGCCGTCCACCTGATAGCCTGCGGCATCCAGGATGGAACGAGCAATCAGTGAGGGGTTGCCGAGCTCAGAAAGCACTTCCTCCTCCCGGCGCCCTTTTGCGACTTCCTCTTCGATATAACTGCGGTAATAGGCTACATTTTCCGCGACCAGACGGTCAGCGCCCTCCTCGCGGAGCCGCGCTGCCAGTTCATCTAAAAATTCCTGCTTTGTCATAAGCCTCCCATCCGTCACAGCGTGTGAATGAAGAGACCGCTCCGAAGCTTCGGCTCAAACCAGGTAGACTTCGGCGGCATCAGAAGACCTGCGTCCGCGACGGAGAGCAGTTCTTCCATCTGGGTCGGATACATGAGAAAAGCAACGCCGCCCCTTTGATCAACCAGGCTCTTCAACGCCTCACTGCCGCGAATGCCGCCGATAAAACGGATGCGATCCGAGGTTCTGGGATCCTGAATGCCGAGCAGCGGCGCCAGCACGAAATTCTGTAGAAAGGAGACATCCAAGCCTTCGACCGGATCCTCTGCGCGGAGTTCTTCGCGCACGGCGAGTGCATACCATCTGCCCTCGAGATACATGCCAAGCTCGCCTTTTTTACCGGGCGTCGGCACTGTCTCGCCGCAGTCACGGATTGTGAAAGCCTGATCCAGCGCGAGCAAAAGATCCGCCGCGCTCTCGCCGTTCAGATCAGCGACCACACGGTTATACGGGAGAATCCGAAGTTCATCCTCCGGGAACAGCACTGAGAGGAAGTAATTGAACTCCTCCTCGCCCCTGTAGTCAGGATGCTCTGCTCTCCGCTTCAGCGCTACCTGGACTGCCGACGCCGCGCGGTGATGGCCATCTGCAATATAGGTAACTGGCACTTCTCGGAAGCCCTCCGTGATAGCCCTCACCTCCGCCGGATCTTCGACGCGGTACACGCGGTGGCGGATGCCGTCCTCACTCACAAAATCATAGAGTGGAGCTTGCTGCTTGGCGCGCGCCTCGCAGGCCTTCAGCGCCGCTGTGCCGCGGTAGGTCAGAAAAATGGGGCCCGTCTGCGCATTCACAATGTCCACATGGCGGATGCGATCCCTCTCTTTTTCCTCTCTCGTACTCTCATGCTTCCTGACCACCTGATTCAGGTAATCATCGACCGAAGAACAGGCGACCACCCCTGTCTGGCTGTGTCCCTGTAAAAGCGGTGCGAGCACACCGCTCTCTACGGTCAGCTCATAGAAATAATAGACCGGCATCTCTTCCCGCACGTAGATGCCTGCGGCAGTCTGCTCCCGCAGCATGTCCCGCGCCTTCTCATAGACTTCCTGCGCATACATGTCACAGTCCGCCGGGAACTGTGTCTCCGGGCGGTCTATGTTCAGAAACGAAAGCGGATGCCCCTGCACCGCTGCTCTTGCTTCCTCCCGCGTATAGACATCGTAGGGGAGTGCCGCAACTTCCGCCGCCTGCTTCTCATTCGGGCGAAGGGCACGAAACGCCTTTACTTCTGCCATATCAGCCTCCTGTCACCGCGCGGAAACGAATGACCCCCGGAATTGCCTCCAGGGAAGCCTGGTCTTCTGCCGTGAGACAAGTCTCCAGATCCAGCAGCGTATAGGCATACGTGCCGCGGCTCTTGTTTGTCATATTGTCGATGTTGATATTTCGCTTTGCAAGGACACCGCTGATCTGTCCAATCATGTTCGGCACATTTTTATGAAGCAGGGCAATGCGCTGCACACTCGCCGGAACTCCCATATCACAGTCTGGATAATTGACAGAGTTTCGGATATTGCCATTGTCGAGATAATCCATGAGCTCCTTGACCGCCATGACAGCGCAGTGATCCTCTGCCTCTTCGGTTGAAGCGCCGAGATGTGGCGTCACAATCGCATGTGCAAAGGTCATGGAGAGCGGATTGGCAAAATCGGTCACATAGAGCCGCACCTTACCGCTCTCCAATGCCCGTCCCATGGCCTGCTCATCGACCAGTTTGTCGCGCGAGAAGTTTAGGAATACAACGCCCTCCTTCATCACCGCCATCTCTTTTTCGCCGATCATGCCCGGGTTCTTGTCCGTCAGCGGCACATGCAGCGTAATATAATCGCACTGGCGGCAGAGTTCTTCGAGCGAAGTTGCGTGGCGCGCCTCTTTCGTGATTCTCCAGGCGCCATTCACCGAGAGATAGGGGTCATAGCCGTAGACTTCCATGCCGAGCGCAACTGCCGCATTTGCGACTTCCGCGCCAATTGCACCAAGCCCGATCACGCCGAGCTTCTTGCCGCGGATCTCCGAGCCGACAAACTGTTTCTTGCCCTGCTCCGCGAGCTTTGCAATATTCGCCTCGCTCTTTCTCTCCCACAGCCATTCGACCGCGGGGAGCACGTTGCGCGCAGCGAGTAAGAGCTCGCAGATCACGAGCTCCTTCACGCTGTTTGCATTGGCCCCGGGCGTATTAAAAACCACTACGCCCGCGTCGGCAAGACGCTCCAGCGGAATGTTGTTGACGCCTGCGCCCGCCCGCGCCACAGCGAGCGTCGCCGGGCTCAATCTCTCCTCGTGCATGTCGGCAGAGCGAACCAGAATACCCTCTGCTTCCTCCTGTGCATCGGTCAGCGTGAAGTGCGGGAGCAGGCTCTTAAGCCCCTCCTCTGAGATGGCATTCTTGCGGTAAATGTGAAACATGCCTCATGCCTCCCTCTTCTCAAACGTGTCCATAAACTCGACCAGGCGCTGCACGCCCGCCTTTGGCATCGCATTGTAGAGACTTGCGCGCATACCGCCGACCGTCCGATGTCCTTTCAGATTCTCGAGCCCCGCAGTCTTTGCCTCCTCGACAAACTTTTTGTCAAGTTCCTGGTTGCCAGTCACAAAAGTCACATTCATGACCGAGCGATCCTCGCGGCGCACTGGGCTCGAAAAGAGTTTCGACTGATCCA
>CALLVJ010000215.1 GCA_938010625.1 uncultured Stomatobaculum sp.
AAGAATATAGCGGTGTTCTCGCCATTCATGTCGGTGTTTGCAGAGCAGTGCATCGCGGCAATGCCACGGAGCGGCAGGTAGTAGTTCATCATCGAGAAGATGCCCTTCTTCATCTCGCCGCCGTACCAGGTATTCAGAATGACCTGCTCTTTGGTGCTGATGTTGAAGACCACTGCGGTCTCCGAATTCAGACCGAGCGCCTTATAATTATCGACCTTCGCTTTGGAAGCGTTGTAGACGATGAAGTCCGGCTCAAAGTTCTCGAGCTCTTCTGCTGTCGGGCGAATGAACATATTGGTCACAAAATGTGCCTGCCATGCGACTTCCACAATGAAGCGCACTGCCATGCGAGTGTCCTGATTGGCGCCGCAGAAAGCATCTACCACAAACAGACGCTTATTAGAGAGTTCCTTCCTTGCGAGCTCCTTCACAGCCTGCCAAGTTTCTTTGGAAGCCGGATGGTTGTCATTCTGATACGCATCGGAGGTCCACCAGACCGTATCTCTCGAATTCTCGTCCATGACGATGAATTTATCTTTCGGAGAACGCCCTGTGTAGATGCCCGTCATCACGTTGACTGCGCCGAGCTCCGTCACCTGCCCCTTTTCAAATCCTTCCAGTCCTGCCTTCGTCTCCTCATCGAATAACAGCTCATAAGACGGATTGTGTACAATCTCAGTTGTCCCGGTAATGCCATACTTGCTCAAATCAAGCTTACTCATGTACCTTTTCCTCCTCTGTCCTCCGCTCGTGCAAATGCACAAAACCATCGGGGTTAAATTCCGGGATTATTATACACTATATCCGAACGGATTACAATCAGGCTCGCTTTTTTCGAAGATATTCGTCGATACCGCGCGCCGCCTGCTTGCCGGCGCCCATCGCGAGAATCACGGTTGCCGCACCGATTACGGCATCGCCCCCCGCAAAGACACCCTCGCGCGTAGTCTGTCCAGTCCTCTCATCGGCAATCAGACAGCCCTTGCGGTTGGTCTCAAGTCCCTCTGTCGTTGAGGATAGCAGCGGATTCGGCGATGTGCCGAGCGCCATGATGACTGTATCCGCTGAAATTTCCTCCTCGGAACCTGGAATTTCAATCGGTCTTCTTCTGCCTGACTGATCCGGCTCGCCGAGCTCCATGTGAATCACGCGGACGCCGCGAACCCAGCCATTTTCATCCTGCAAAATCTCAACCGGATTCGTGAGCAGGTCAAAAATGATGCCCTCTTCCTTTGCGTGATGCACTTCCTCGGCGCGCGCTGGAAGCTCTGCCTCTGAGCGGCGGTATACGATATGCGTCTCTGCGCCGAGACGAAGCGCCGTCCGCGCCGCATCCATTGCTACATTGCCGCCACCCACAACGACTGCGCGCTTGCCCGCAAAAATCGGCGTGTCGTAGTCCTCGCGGAAGGCCTTCATCAGATTGTTGCGCGTCAGGAGCTCATTTGCCGAGAAAACGCCGCTTGCCGTCTCGCCCGGAATGTGCATGAACATCGGAAGACCTGCGCCAGAGCCGATAAATACAGCATCATAGCCCTCTCCGTCGAGGAGATCATCCACCGAAACAGATTTTCCGATGATCGTATTGGTCTCGATTTCGACGCCGAGTTTTTTGACATTCTCAACTTCATGCGCGACAACTGTGTCCTTTGGCAGACGGAACTCCGGAATACCATAGACCAGCACTCCCCCCGGCTCATGGAGCGCCTCAAAGATCTTGACTTCGTAGCCGAGCTTTGCGAGATCGCCTGCACAGGTGAGCCCCGCCGGTCCCGCGCCGATCACGGCGACGCGCTGGCCATTTTTCTTCGCGTTGTTCTCGGGCTCCAGTTTGTGCTCGCGCGCCCAGTCTGCGACATAGCGCTCCAACTTTCCGATCGCAACTGGTTCTCCCTTGATGCCGCGGATGCAGACGCCCTCGCACTGGATCTCCTGCGGACACACGCGGCCACAGACTGCCGGCAGCGCAGAGCTCTCGGCAATGATACCAGCTGCCTTTTCCTCCTGTCCTGCAACGACCTGTTGCAAAAACGCCGGTATATTAATTGAAACCGGACATCCGGCGACACAGCGCGGATTCTTACAATTCAAACAGCGCGATGCTTCTGCTCTCGCCTCTTCCTCGGTATAACCGAGGCACACTTCCTTAAAATTCTGAGCGCGCTCCTTGGGTGCCTGCTCCGCAATCGGAACTCTCTTCATCATGTCCATTACTGCTGCCCTCCGCAATTTCCGCAGCCACCGTGGTGCGTCCTGCCTTCTTTCACCTGCAGATATGCTCTGCCCTCTTCGCTCGCATACATTCTGGCGCGCTTCATCGCCTGGTCAAAGTCAATCTTATGTGCATCGAACTCCGGCCCGTCCACGCAGGCAAACTTGACTTCGTCGCCGACAATCAGTCGGCAGGCACCGCACATGCCAGTGCCGTCCACCATGATGGGATTCATGCTCGCGACGGTCGGAATGCCGAGTTTCTTCGTGAGCAGCGCGACAAATTTCATCATAATCATCGGACCGATTGCAACGCAGAGATCGTAGTGCTTTCCCTCTTTTTCGACAAGTTCTTCGATCTTTGCTGTCACAAGACCGTGGAACCCATAGGAGCCGTCATCGGTTGCGATATAGAGATGATCGCCACAGACCGCACGCATCTCTTCCTCGAGAATCACGAGATCCCTGTTCTTTGCGCCCTGTACGACATCCGCAATAACGCCCTGCTCCCTGAGCCACTTGACCTGCGGATAGACCGGCGCTGTGCCGACACCGCCTGCGACAAAGAGGATGTTCATCTTCCGGAGCTCTTCCGGCGTCTTCTCTGTGAGCTCCGAAGGACATCCAAGCGGCCCCACGACATCTTCAAAGAAATCCCCCTCATTCAGCTCTGCCATCCGGTAGCTGCTTGCGCCAACTACCTGGAAGACAATGAGAACCGTGCCTTTCTCGCGGTCATAGTCGCAGATGGTCAGCGGAATGCGCTCGCCATAGCGGTCAATCTTTACAATCAGGAATTCACCCGGCAGACATTTTGCGGCGACGCGCGGCGCCTTAATATCCATAAGCCAGATCTGCTCTGCGAGTTTCTTTTTCTTCAGGATTTTATACATAAGGATTCTCCATTGCTGTAGCAACATGTTACCGAATCAAGTCATAGATCTGTGTGTTCTTCCATCGGCGCACCGCCGCTCATAGCGACAGAAGGAAAAGGGCAGATCAAAATAGGTCTCCTCTTCACTCTCCTGCGTGAGCAACCAGTCAGACTTTTTATCCAGATTTGGGAAAAAGCGGTCGCCGTCATAGAGATAATCAATCTTTGTGATTTCCGCGCAATCCGCATAGGGCAGAAAATCGCGGTAGATGCTCTCGCCCCCGCACACAAAAACCTGATCTCTGGGAAGTGTCCGGACTTTCTG
>CALLVJ010000216.1 GCA_938010625.1 uncultured Stomatobaculum sp.
TTTACCGTTCCTTACACAGACGATGCCCTTTGCTGGGTTCCCGCCGAGTTTCTCCAGATGCCGCCGAGAGGACTGGGTCGGCAGCCAGATTTCTTTTGCACCGAGTTTCAGTCCCTTTTCCACTGCTTCGACGTTGATGCCGCCGATGATGGTATTCATGACAACGCCGCCATACATCGTAAAGCCGGTGTTTTCACCGTATACTTTTCGCACATATTCATTTGCCATTGCGGCTCGGTTGACGGTAAAGCCAAGATGCGATTTGATAACAATGGCTCTTGCCCCGATTCGAACGGCTGCATCCGCAAGCTCAAAGTCATTGTATGCGCGAATCCGAAGATCCGGATTTGTGTGTACGTGCATGTCACAGACACCCTGCATGGATACCTTTTTCATATCATCCCTCCTTGTGCTGAATTTTTCTTGCTTCTTGTGCTCATCCTATCCGAAATGTGCTATCGCAGAAACGTAAAAAATACTATACTATACATAGGGAAAACCGATTGCAAAAAGGGGACGTAGAGCATGGATATCCGAGAATTGAATTATTTAATTGCTATATACGAAGAGAAGAGTATCTCCCGCGCTGCAGAACGTCTGTGGATGGCGCAGTCTAGCTTGAGTCAGTTTCTAAAGACCATGGAAGTACAAATCGGTAGTCAGCTGTTTTTTCGGACTTCCACAGGAGTGCGGACAACAGAAGCGGGAGAAATAATGATTCGTTTTGCCTATGGCATGCTCTCGGAATATCACAGGGCGCAGGATGAGATACAGGATCTTCGCAACCTTGAATCGGGACGAGTCATGCTGGGAATCAGTACGTTTCGCGGCACTTTTCTGCTTCCGCCGATTTTGAATGCATTTCGAATGAAATATCCCAATATTCATGTCATCCTGACAGAAAAGAATTCCGTAGAACTGGAACAGCTGCTGGCACGCGGAGAGATAGATCTCGCGCTGGTCATGCTTCCGCTTACCAAGTTGCAAACTTCCGCAGACTATGTCATGCAGGATGAAATCTGTCTGATCACCAGTTCAAATCATCCGATCCATGGAGATACCCATCCATTTGAGGAGAGAATCGCTGAGGGATTGTCCCATTATGTTGATGTTCGGGACCTCGTGAAGTATGAGCTGATTCTCGGTGATGCAGATACTGTTTTGGGCCGAGAGTCCAGACGGATTTTTCGGGAACACGGACTTGCTCCGACGGTTCGAAATGAAACGGTATCCGCTTTTCTGGCAGCCTCCATGGCTGCATCAGGCCTGGGAGTGGCGTTTACCTATTATTGTTCGCACCGGTTTTTTTCCAATGCCAAATATATCTCTCTGGGGAAGGAGAGGATTGTCTTTCAGCTCGGAATCGTGTTGCCGCCGGGACGCTATCATTCTCGGGCGGCGCTTGCACTTCGCAATACAATTTTGGAAATTTTCCAGACGAGCAAATAATAAAACGGTTCGAAGTGCGACACATTTAGAAGAGAGATCTTGGGTTCTAAAAGGAGAGGGCAAAAGAGCGCACTTTTCGTCGGAATCAACCGACAAAAGTGCGCTCTTTATGCAGCTCATATGCTTTTTGGGTATAAAAAATGGAGATAGTAGGGTTCGAACCTGCGACCTTCCGCACGTCAAGCGGATGCTCTCCCAGTTGAGCTATATCTCCAGCGAGGACTAGTATACCGGAGGTACAAGGAAAAAGCAAGAGAAAATTTATTTTTTTCCCCTTCGTTTGGGGCGAAGTGCATAGCGGGTCAGAAGCGGGCGAAAAGCAGAGGGAAGGGCGAGTTTTTCGAGCTCAGTGCGCGTCACGAAAATGCCCTCTCTTGCGTTTTCCTTGCAATTTCGACGCGCAGCTGTGGCTGAGAGCGGCTCAGCAATCTGTACTTCAAAGGCAGCCATACGCCATTCAATGTGCGTGAAGACGTGCTGAAAAGCTGGGAGTGCCTGGATGCGGAGTGGTGTGAAGCCGCGCGCACGGACTGCTTTTAAGATTTCTTCTTCGGAAAGTGTGCCGGGGAACCCCGGAAATTCATACATGCCAGCGAGCAGTCCCTTGGAGGGACGCTGCTGTACGAAGAAGCGCTCGCCGTCCCGGAGCACAAGCACGGTTCGCACTTCAATGCGGCGGGGTTTCTTCGGCGCGCGGTGTGGCAGCTTTGCTGCGATGCCGAGGCGTCTGCCGTCGCACTGGGCGGAGATGGGACAGTGCTCGCAGAGAGGAGCGCCGTTCGGGATGCAGACCAAGGCCCCAAGTTCCATGAGTGCCTGGTTAAAGTCGGCGACCGGAAAAGTCTTTCGGTCGGTATAGACCAGCTGCCAGAGCAGATCCTGCAGGCGTTCGGTAAAAGCCTGCTTGACAGCAGGTTCCATAATATCCTCTGCGCAGGCCGTGAGGCGCGAAAAGACGCGTAGCACATTGCCATCGACCGCGGGAACGGGGACATTGTAGGCAATCGAAGCAATTGCACCTGCCGTGTAGGGGCCGATGCCGGGGAGCTTTTTGAGTTCCAGCGGATCCACCGGTAGCTCACCGCTGTAATCGCGGAGCAGAACCTGGGCGCATTTTTTGATATTGCGGGCACGGGTGTAATAGCCAAGCCCCTCCCAGAGGCGGAGCAGCTTTTCATCGGAGCAGGCGGCAATGGCAGCGACTGTGGGGAGCGCTGTCCGGAAGCGGACAAAGTATTCCCTGACAGCCTCTACTCGTGTCTGCTGCAGCATGATCTCGGAGATCCAGACATCTTCCGGATTGCCTGTGTCCCGCCAGGGAAGAGAGCGCTTGTTTTCCTGATACCAGTGCAGGAGTAGTTCGGCTTCTGCGCCGCTTTGTAATGCCATGATCAGAGCCTTTCCAGTGTTGTCTAGAGGGTTACAGGCTCCATTGTAGCACGCATTTTCTTCCGCTTCCCTTGAATTCGTGTACAACTTTGTTTAGAATAATAGCAGAAACTCTTACACGTGGTCTTCTTTGAAAGAGAGGTAGCGGTTATGGCATTGGTCACTTCGACTGAGATGTTCCGGAAGGCTTATGAGGGCGGTTATGCCATCGGTGCATTCAATGTCAATAATATGGAAATTGTGCAGGGAATTACGGAGGCGGCGGCTGAGCTCAAATCGCCGGTAATTTTACAGGCTTCGGCAGGCGCAAGAAAGTACGCAAACTCGATTTACCTGGTGAAGCTCGTTGAAGCAGCGGTGGAGCTCCACCCGGAGATTCCAATGGTGCTGCATCTGGATCACGGCGCAGACTTTGCAACCTGCAAGGACTGCATTGATGGCGGTTTCACCTCGGTCATGATTGACTACTCAGGGCACAGCTTCGAAGAGAATATTGCAGAGACGAAGAAGGTTGTTGAGTACGCACACGCACATGGCGTTGTAGTCGAGGCTGAGCTCGGCACGCTGGCCGGTGTGGAGGATGATGTCCGCGTTGAGGAGGGAATGTCTTCTTATACAAGACCGGAAGAAGTTGAGGAATTTGTGAGCCGCACGGGCTGTGATTCCCTCGCGATTGCCATCGGCACGAGCCACGGCGCTTACAAGTTTAAGCCGGGCACGAAGCCACAGTTGCGCCTTGAC
>CALLVJ010000217.1 GCA_938010625.1 uncultured Stomatobaculum sp.
TCCACAAAGCCCGCCTTTTTGACCCTGCCCTTCCAGAGCGTCAGTTCTTTTTCCAGGAGACCGCCGACCCGACGGACGACCATTGCCTTGCCGCTCTCATCCATAATCGGGGGCAACTGCACATTCTGCTCCTGAAACACTCGATAAGCGAGGCGATTCAGGGACAAAGCCTCCAGATTCCGCGACGCATGGCGCGGATGTAAAACAAGAAGTTTCTTCTGTACCAGCATGCTGTATTGTTCCGGCACCAGGACAAAAAAGCGCTCTTCTGGCGCTTCGAGGGAGGCCTCGATGATGTCCAGAAAAGCGCGCTCGGCCTTTTCACTGCCGGAAGAGCCGAAATAAAAGGAATATGCCACGCAAAACCTCCTCAGTTTGATTGCGATTGCTGTTCCCGCATCAGTTGTTCGTAGAGCGCCGCCGGCACCTCGGCGCGCACATAAATGCCCTCTGTCTCATAGCGCTCTTCGAGGAGCTTTCCCCAGCGGCGTATGCCTTGAATACGCCCCGCAGCAGCGTAGGGAAAAAGGCCTTCCAACACACGGCGGCTCTTTTTTTTCTCCGCCGAAATCAGTTCTTTCAGCGCCTCAATGCCCGCGCCAGTCTTCGCCGAAATCTTGATCGACGACGACGCATGAATGTCCTTTGGCAGCGCGCCCGCGCCCGGCAGATCCATCTTGTTGTAAACCGAGATGATGCTGTGTTCATCCAGCGCCTTGAGCTCCCGCAGCGTCTCATAGACCACCGCCATCTGCGTGTCCGCCTCCGGCGAGGACGCATCGACCACATGGAGTATCAAATCCGCATAGCGCGCCTCCTCGAGTGTCGAGTGAAAAGCCTCAATCAGCTGGTGCGGCAACTTCCGGATAAAGCCAACCGTGTCCGTGACGAGCACCTCCTCGCCGCCCGGCAGCACGAGCTTCCGGGTCGTGGGATCCAGGGTCGCAAAGAGCTTGTTCTCTGCGAGAATCCCGGCATCGGTAAGCCGGTTTAACAAGGTTGACTTACCCGCATTCGTATACCCGACCAATGCGACAATGTAGCTGTTGTTTTTTTCTCGCTGTGCCCGCGCAACTTCCCGATGGCGTTTTAGCTCACCCAGCTTGCCTCGCAGGAAGCTGATGCGCGCGCGGATGGCACGGCGGTCAAGCTCCAATTTCTGCTCACCCGGACCTCTCGTGCCGACGCCGCCGCCAAGTCTGGAGAGAGAGCTGTGCACACCAAGAAGATGCGCCTGGGTGTAGTGGAGCTGCGCAAGTTCCACCTGCAGCTTGCCCTCTGCCGTGACAGCATGCTGTGCAAAAATATCGAGGATAATCATCGTGCGATCCACGACTTTCACGCCGAGTGCGTCACTCAAATTCTTCATCTGCGCCGGGGACAACTCATCATCGGCGGCAACCGCATCGGCCTCCAGACTGCACAGCAGCTCTCTGAGCTCTTCCACCTTGCCCTTGCCAAAATAAGTGCCGGGATCCGGCGCCTCACGCGACTGCAACAGACGCCCGACAGGCTCTGCGCCGGCAGTTTTCAGGAGTTCGCCGAGCTCCGTCAGCGATTCCTCGCTTCCATCCCGCTCACGCCGCTGAATGCCAATCAGCACAACACGTTCTTTTTCCTCTTCGGTGACAATCAATTCAGCCATCACTCCCTCCTGTTCTTGTCTTCAAGAATGCAATCTCGTGCTCCAGTTCCTCCTGATCGCCCTGTCCGCTCTCTAAGAGCGCTGTGAAGCGCTGCAGGGCATCCGCATACTCTCCGCGGTATTCCTGACAGACTGCCTCTCGCTCCCGGAATTTCGCCTGTTCTGCGGCATCCGCGCCTGAAAGCTTTTCGCCTGCCTCAAAAATGGCAAATGCCTCTTCTGGCTTCTTCGCACTGACCAGCAAATCTCCGTAGTGCAGCAAAAAGCGACTGTCCTCTTTTGCCCCCTGGTAGGCTTTTTCATAGGCAGCGCGCACGGTCTCGCACTCTGCCTCACTTTCCTTGTTGCGGGCCGTCTCACTGAGCAGGTACAGCGCCTCCAAGTGCAAGGCATGGTCGCCCCCCTTTTTCTCCGCCTCGTCATAGTAAGCGAGTGCGGCCTCCATCCCCTTGTCCGCCGCACAGGCGAGATCCAAATAGGCCGCCTTCCTGCCATCTTTTTGGAGCAGGAGTTCATAGTGTGTCAACGCATCCTCGTACTTGCCCGCACGATATTCTGCCTCGGCGAGATAACGCAGAATATCCACCTCATCCCTGTCCTGCTGCGCTGTGCCATAATAATCAGTCGCATGGCGAAAATTATTAATTGCGGCCTCATAATTTTCCTTCTGCATCTCTGCAATGCCGAGCGAGCGGTACTTTCGCACTGCCTGTCCGCGCGCGCTGCAACCGCTGCACCATAACAGCGCGGCTACAAGCGCAATGCCGAGTCTCTGTTTCTTCTGCATAGTCCTGTTCCTCACTGAATCCCCGTGCTGCCAAAGCCGCCGCGATTTTCTCTCTCCAGTTTTTCCACTTCCCGGAAAGCAAGGCGCGGCTGATGCTCCATGATGCGGAACTGGCAGATTCTGTCATTCACATGAATCTCCGTGTCGCGCACTGCAAGCGCCGGAAAGAACCACTGGTCACCGTCGCCACCATAACTCTCGTCAATGACGCCCATCGAATTGACCTGTAAAATACCAAAGTTCTTGAATGTAGAACTACGCGGCACCACATGCGCCTCAAACCCCGCCGGAAGCTGCAGCGCAATCCCAAGCGGGATCAGAGCAAACTCTCCCTTCTTCAGGCTCACATCCGCTGCTGCGCGAAGATCCACCCAGTCGCTCTTGCCGTCAATATAGCGCAGGTGTTCTATGCGCTCACTGAAATATTTGATTTTAATCTCCATCTTCGCTGTCCTCCCCGAGCTTTCCCTCTTCCGTCCCGAAGCGATAGTTCAGCTCCCGCTTTACTTCCTCTTGAATCTCTGCCTCCTGATCGGGCGTGACTGCGGGCAAATCCTGTTTGGAATCCACACCAAAGCGCCGCAAAAACTCTTCTGTGGTCGCAAAGAGGGCTGGACGCCCAGGAGCGTCCAGCCTTCCGGCTTCATAGATGAGTCCATATTCAACCAGCTTGTTCACGGCATGGTCAGAGGAAACACCTCGTATCTTTGAAATTTCCATCTTGGTGACTGGCTGTCGGTAAGCAACAATTGCAAGGGTCTCTAAGACAACTTGGCTCAAAACCTGTCGCCTTGGTTCCTTTGCAACGCGGATCAGCGCGTCATAAAATTCCCGCTTGGTGCCGAGCTGCCAGGCATTTTCAAGGCGGAGCAACTGTACGCCGCGATTTGCCTCTGTATACCGCGCTGCGAGCCGTTCTGCTGCCGCCTCTGCCTCTGCTGCCGTACATTCCAGCGCCGCTGCCAGCAGACTGGTCTCAACCGATTTCCCCATGGTAAAGAGCACTGCCTCTACCACTGCCTCCTGTCGCTGCATCTCTGCCTCTGTCATGCGCCTTCCTCCACTCGATAGTATGTTCTATTATACTGCCTCCTTTCCACTCTTGTCCATGCGGCTTTTCTCTGTGCGTCTATTCACTCTTACGGCAGGAGCAGTCTTTGCCACAAGTGCAAGTGTTCTGCTCACCGTTTTTCTTGTCGCGCTTCTTTCCACCGTTTTTCTGCTGGTCACTTTTCCGCTTGTCGCCGCGCTGTTTCTTATTTTGATTGCGCTCATCCTGCTGATTATTTTTCTGCTGATTCTCCTGCTCATCGTTTCGCTGACCTACGTCCTCCGGAGATCTCATGCCGTTTGGGCGCATGCCACCGCTTGGCTTCTGTCCTCTATCCTCTGATCTCCCCTCTGGACGTTCCATGCCCTCCGGGCGCTCGCCGTTCTGCCGGCTATCCTGTGCACCGCCCTGCTCTGGTCTTCCCTCCGGACGGCTGCCGCGCTGCTGCTTGCCTCGCTTGCCACTGCGCTGCTGACTGTCCGATTTACCGCCGCGATCGCCTCCATTCTCTGGACGGTTTTCCGGCATACCATCCGCTGCACCGTGATTGCCTGCATTTTCTCCGATGCTATTCGTGATATCGTCGATGCTTACCGTCTGGCTCTCGCTGCCGACAGTCACGGTATAGCTCTCTCCCTGTTTCAAATCCGCCGCGCTAAAGAGCAGTGCATTGAAGTCCTGCGTCGTGTTGGTATTCTCATAGATCACATTGCCCTTCGAATCCGCAACAATCACCTTCGTGCCCGCCGCCTGTGTCGACGAAAGGTAATAGACAATGCTGCACTGCGTCGAGCTACCGTCGTTCAAGCTCTGAAACATGCCGCTGTCACCGCTCGCAAACACAGTTCCACCTGTGATGACGCCCTTGCCGTCATAGTCGATGGGCGCATTGCCGCCATCCGAGGGGCCGTCAATCACAACTGTACCACCGCTGATCGTCAAATCACCGTTTGAATCAATGCCGTCTCCCTTCGCCTTGACTGTGACCATACCGCCGCTGATATTAACCGCTGCGCCCTCGGTCACCTCGCCCGGAGCCTTCTCACCGCTGGAAGAGCCGCCAGAGGCATTGATGCCATCGTCATTGGAAGTCACTGTAATGATGCCGCCTTGAATATCAACGACCAAGCCCTCAAGTCCTTCCTCCGACTCCGTCACATTGACTGTGCCATTCTGGATGGTCAACGTCTTATCGGCATGGATTCCGTCATCTCCCGCTTTCAGATTGAGCGTGCCGCTCTCCACAGTGACGTTTGTCTCACTGTGGAGAGCATCTTCTGCGCGGCCTTGCACGGCGAGCGTACCATTGCCGGAAATGATCAAATCAGACTTCGTGTAAATGGCTGCCTTGTTTTCCTCTGCGCTGTTCCGGAGATCCGAAACTGTATTTTCCGTGCCGTCCTTCAACACAATTCTGACACTCGTGCCGCCCGCAAAGACCAGCGGCGCATTGCTCGAATTGCTGATTGTGAAGCCGTCAAAGACCAGCTTGATTTCCGCACCCTCCTCAGCGTCTACCAGCAACTGTCCCTCTGCAATGTTGCCGCGCAGCACATAGGTTCCTGCCTTTTGAATGGTCACCACACCATTTTCCGCGACTGCGCCGTTCCCCGTGACTGTGACGTCACTGCCATTCGCTGTGATCACAGTCGCATCCGCTGTATTTACGACTTCACCTTCCCTGTGCTCTGCATTTGCTTCCGTTGCGCTTCGCGCCGCAACACCAGTTGCTGCGCCCGCATAGCTTCCGCAAGCTCCAAGAGCCAGCGCCAGAGAGAGTGTCGTCGCCGTCAGAACAATATGTTTTTTCTTCATCATTAGCTCCTTTCCAACCAAACATAGTTCCGAAGCATTTGCCTCAGTTGTTTATTGGTTGATGGTGACACTTTACCAGTCGAAGCTGAAAGGAAGCTGAAAAAAAACATCTTTTTTGTGAATACTCTGTGAATCAAAAAAAGCCATCCGCCATGTGCGGACAGCTTTTCAGACTGTTTGAAAATCTCTGTCAATTAATTTTCGCCGAGACTCGCAAATCCATAGGCATTGACCAGCGCATCCAGTCTCTTGCCTTCTCTGCAGAGCGGGCACTCCCGGTAGTCATAGGCTGCATAATCCGGAATGTCCTTCTTGCCAAATACCGCTGAAACCGGGATGTCATGGTAGGTCTCACAAGCGCTGAAAATTGCTGAGATCCCGGCGAGTTTACCGCCGTAGTACTGAATGCACTCGAGTACTTTGTCAAGCGTGCGCCCCGTCGTAATACTCGACATCAGCACCATGATGTTCTTTCCTGTAATCTCCGGGAGCAGATTGTTGCGGAAGATGAGCTGCGAGTTCGAGTTGAACTCCGGGTGAACCACATACATGGTCTTGTGCGCATTGGTTGAGAGAAAGCCCTCCTTGGTCAGCTCTTCCGAGAGGAAAGCGCCAATCACATCTGTTCCCTCCATGCAGACAATCGTGTCAATGACTGTGCCAAAGAGATAACTTCCCGTCAAGTGACGCGCAATCTCTTTCGCCTCTCCGCTTCTTGTCTTTAAGGTCGTCACATCAATGTAATAGTTGATGTGCGCATGATTCGAGGCAAAATGACCTTTCCGAATCTTGAGAGGCGCATCACAGCCGGCAGTGTAAATCTTTGTATAATTGATTTCTCGCATAACGCTTCCTCCTTTTGACAAGTTCCTGTGAGATTATTGTAAAAGAATTCCGCAGTGAATGCAACAAAAAAACCCAGAGCGACTGCCCTGAGTTTTATCTTCAATCCTGCCGGCGACCGGGGTCGAACCGGTACGGTCATCACTGACCACAGGATTTTAAGTCCTGGGCGTCTGCCAATTCCGCCACGCCGGCAAATCGCATCAACGCCTGATGCAGCGACCCGAAACGGACTTGAACCGTCGACCTCCGCCGTGACAGGGCGGCGCTCTAACCAACTGAGCCACTAGGCCATTGAAAGAAGGCAGATACCTTCAAAACTTCATACAGATGAATTGCAAACCGCGGATCTTTTCTCACACTTTTCGAAAATGGTTATCTCATTTTCTACGAAAGCGGTCACCTCGAATCCGCGTCTTTGACGCTTCTTCTCGGTGCATTTGCTTCGCAAATGGACTCGCTCGAAAACAGGTCGCTCCAAGCGCAAGCGCTCTCGCTCCTCTTTTCCTGCTCGTCCGCTTTCTTCGCTTTTGGTCAAGCCTTCGATCGATTAGTGACAGTCAACTGAACACATTGCTGTGCTTACATCTCTGCCCTATCTACCTTGTACTCTGCAAGGGATCTTATGTCCTTTTGGACGGGATATCTCATCTTGAGGGGGGCTTCACGCTTAGATGCCTTCAGCGTTTATCCCGACCAGACTTGGCTACCCGGCGGTGCCTTTGGTAGACAGCCGGTACACCAGTGGTCCGTCCAACCCGGTCCTCTCGTACTAGGGTCAGCTCCTCTCAAATATCCTCCGCCCGCGCCGGATAGGGACCGAACTGTCTCACGACGTTCTGAACCCAGCTCGCGTACCGC
>CALLVJ010000218.1 GCA_938010625.1 uncultured Stomatobaculum sp.
AATTTGAAAAAGATCAGATTTAAATTAAAAAGTACCAGCGAGCGCGAAGTTATAGAGTATAGCTTTAAAGGACCAAAAGAGATAACCGGGGCTGATTTAAATAACGATCTAGTCGAGATTGTTAACCCAGATGCAGACCTTGCTACAATAAACGAAGATGCTGAGTTAAATTTTTCAGTTATCATTCAAAAAGGTATCGGATATGTTCCTAGTGAAGAGATCAGAGAAGAGATTGAAGACGACTATATCGCACTTGATGCTTTCTTTACACCTGTTAAAAAAGCAGTTTATGATATACAAAATGTCTTGGTTGAGGATGATCCAGACTATGAAAAGATCGTATTTACTATAACAACTGATGGTCAAGTTAGTCCGATAGAGGCTTTTAAAAATTGTTTAGAAGCTATGTATCAACCAATGTCATTATTTAAAGGAATTTTAGATATTGATGTTAGTACGCCAGTTGCTAGCTCAACTGCAGGTGGCGAGTTTTCAAAGTTACTTTCTAGCGTAGAAGATCTAAATTTAAGTGCTAGAAGTTTTAACTGCCTTGACAAAGCTGATATTAGATTTATCGGCGAGCTTGCATTAATGGATGAAAATGGGCTTAAAGAGCTTAAAAATTTAGGTAAAAAATCTCTTGAAGAGATTAAAGCGGTTATGGAAGAGATAGGCTATCCAGTTGGTGCCGATGTGTTAAAAGATGGCAAAGAGCAACTAAGAAAGAAAATAACCGAGCTTAAAGCACAAATGAGTGTAAAAGAATAAAAGGACAATAGATGAGACATAAACACGGATATCGCAAACTTGGTAGAACGTCATCTCATAGATCTGCATTGCTTAAAAATTTGGCGATAGCTATCATCAAAAGCGAAAAGATAGAGACGACTTTACCAAAAGCAAAAGAGCTTAGAAGCTATGTTGAAAAGCTAATCACAAGAGCTAGAAAAGGTGACTCTAACGCTCATAGAGCAGTATTTGCTTCTTTACAAGACAAAGAAACAACAAATAAATTAGTTACTGAAGTAGCTCCAAAATTTAAAGAGCGCAATGGTGGCTATACAAGAATCATCAAGACTCGTGTTCGCAGAGGCGACGCAGCAGAGATGGCTTATATAGAGCTAGTAGCTGAATAATTATTAGAGAGCTTCGGCTCTCTTTTTTTACAGTTCCGGGAAATTCAGCTGTTCTTCCGATAGAGAATCAAAAGTCCTTTTAAGAGCAGGAGATCATCGACCGCAATCTCATGAGAGCAGAGCGGTGTCACAAAACGCGCGAGACCGCCGGTCGCGACAATGGTTGCCTTGCTGCCGAGTTCGGCCTCCATGCGGGTTATGATGCCGTCCAGCATGCCGGCGGTGCCGTAGAGGATGCCGCTCTGCATCGCCTCAATCGTGTTTTTGGCGAGCGCTCGCCCCGGGGCTTCAAGGTCGATCGAGGGAAGTTGGGCGGTGCTGCCGCTCAAAGTGTTCAGCGAGACGCGGAGCCCCGGATGGATCACGCCGCCCACATAGTCACCGCGCTGGTCGAGAGCAGTGATCGAGGTCGCTGTTCCCATGTCAATCACGATGATCGGCAGTGGATAATTGGCCTTCGCGGCGACCGAATCGACAATCAGATCAGAGCCGATGTGCTTCGGGTCGTCCATGCGGATATTCATGCCCGTCTTCATGCCGGCGCCGACCAGCTTGCAGGAGAGGCCGGTGACCTTCCGGACAGCTTCCGCGATCACGGCGTTCAGCGGCGGAACTACACTGGAGAGAATTGCGCCCTCGAGATCCCTCGGCGCGACCGCGTGCATCTCGAGTATACTCTTTAAGCTGACAGCGTACTCGAGATCCGTCTTCCGGATATCGGTCGTGATGCGCTCCATGAAGTGGGTGCTTGCCTCGTCAATGCCGCCGATTACAATGTTGGAATTTCCCATATCAATGGCGAGTATCATGATTCCTTCCTTTCCGCGCGAAAATATGATATAATTCCCGCGCAAAAACAGCATATTCTAGGGTTTTATAACATAGATTGACAGGAATGACAACGACGGGAGGCGCAAGTGGCAGGCGAATTTGAGGAGATTCAGAAGCGGCGGACGTTCGCGATTATCAGCCATCCGGATGCAGGAAAGACGACGCTGACTGAAAAGTTATTGCTCTATGGCGGCGCCATCAATCTGGCGGGATCGGTCAAGGGAAGAAAGACTGGCAAACACGCGGTGAGCGACTGGATGGACATCGAGAAGGAGAGAGGTATTTCGGTCACAAGCTCTGTGCTGCAATTTAATTATGAGGGCTTTTGCATCAACATCCTGGATACGCCGGGACATGAGGATTTTTCAGAGGACACCTACCGCACGCTGATGGCGGCGGATTCGGCTGTCATGGTCATTGATGCCTCAAAGGGTGTAGAGGCACAGACCCGGAAGCTCTTTAAGGTCTGCACGCTCCGGCACATTCCGATTTTCACGTTCATCAACAAGATGGACCGCGAGGCGCGGGATCCGTTTTCTCTGACGGATGAAATTGAGGAACTGCTCGGCATCCGCACCTGTCCGGTGAACTGGCCGATCGGCTCGGGCAAAAACTTTAAGGGAGTCTACGACAGAAATGCAAGGCACATTGCGACCTTCCAGGCAGCACATGCCGGCATGCAGGAGATTGCGACGCGGGAGATTGATTTTACGGATCCAGATCTCGGCGCAGTGATTGGCGAGGATTATCTCGCGCAGCTCAGAGAGGAGACAGAACTCCTCGACGGCGCGAGCGATGCGCTCGACATGGCGCGCGTGTCCCGCGGCGAGCTGACGCCGGTTTTCTTCGGCTCGGCGCTCACAAATTTTGGCGTTGAGACCTTTCTCGAGCATTTTCTCAAAATGACCACGCCGCCGCTCCCGCGGAAAACAACGAGCGGCGAGGTAGACCCGATGAAGGATCCTTTTTTCTCAGCATTTGTTTTCAAAATTCAGGCGAATATGAACAAGGCGCATCGCGACCGGATTGCCTTCATGCGCATCTGCTCGGGCGAATACCAGGCTGGCATGGAAGTCACGCATGTGCAGGGCAAGCGGAAGATACGCCTGAACCAATCGACGCAGATGATGGCAGACGAGCGGAAGATTGTCGAGACCGCCTATGCGGGTGATATCATCGGCGTCTTTGATCCGGGCATCTTCTCGATTGGCGACACGCTCGAGAATGCGCGGGAACTGATTGAGTTTGAGGGCATTCCGACCTTCGCGCCGGAACATTTCGCTAGAGTGCGTCAGATCGACACAATGAAGCGGAAGCAGTTCACGAAGGGGATTGAGCAGATTGCACAGGAGGGTGCGATTCAGATTTTCCAGGAGCGGAACTCCGGCATGGAGGAAATCATTGTCGGCGCGGTAGGCGTGCTGCAGTTTGAAGTGCTGACCTACCGCCTCAAGGCGGAGTACAATGTGGAAGTGCGGCTCGACACCCTGCCCTACGAGTATATCCGCTGGATTGACCAGCCGGAGACGGTCGAGGTCGACAAGATTCAGGGCACCAGCGATATGAAGCTGATCCAGAATCTAAAAGGCGAGCCCCTGCTGCTCTTCAGCCATTCCTGGAGTGTCAGGATGGTGGAAGAGCGGAATCCGGGACTCAGGCTTTTGGAGTTTGGCAGATCATAATATAAAATCAGGCATAGAAAAGGAGGCGTCTTGTTATGAATCAGAAAGAGAAGATTTCGGCATGGGTGGATTCGCACAGAGAGGCTTTTTTGGAAGATGTGAAGACACTCTGCCGCATTGACTCGAGCAAGGGGATGGCAGAGCCGGGCAAGCCGTTTGGCGACGGTCCCTACCGCGCGCTCTGTGCCGCGGAGAAAATGCTGAAGGGGTATGGGTTTGCAACGCGGAATTATGAGAACTATGCGCTCGCAGCGGATCTCGGCACGGGTGCGCGCGAACTCGACATTCTCGCGCATCTCGATGTGGTGCCGGGGCAGGAGGGCTGGACCGTCACAGAGGCTTTCAACCCGATCGAACGGGACGGCGTTCTCTATGGCAGAGGTGTCGCGGACGACAAGGGACCGGCAGTTGCTGCGA
>CALLVJ010000219.1 GCA_938010625.1 uncultured Stomatobaculum sp.
TTGATTCGGTGGTGCCGCCTCATCCCGCGTCTCCCCATAGGTATCTAAGAAGACGACAGGGAAGTAAGCATAGTTCGGCGTGACGCCCACCTGTTTTGTCGGGAGCTTCAGTCCGGTGACATCTGCCAACAGATCCAGATACTGCTCATAGACCCGCTTCCGCTTTGCAATCTCCTCCGGAAAATGCCGGAGATTACAGAGGCCCATGGCCGCCTCAAATTCATTCATCTTGCCATTGCCGCCGATGCAATAGGTTTCATTTTCCTGAATGCCAAAATTTTTGAGCCGAAACAGTTTCTGACTCAATTCCGAATCATGACAGCAGATTGCGCCGCCCTCGATCGTATGAAAAACCTTCGTCGCATGGAAAGAAAACATCGCCATGTCACCAAACGCCGCCGCGCTCTTTCCGTCCCTCCGCACACCGAACGCATGCGCCGCATCATAAATCAGCGGCAGATGATAGCGCGCCGCAATGTCCGCGAGCGCCGCTGTGTCACAGAGAGTTCCATAGACATGCACAGGAAGTATCGCCGCCGTATGCGGTGTAATCAGCGCCTCAAGTTTTGCCGGATCCATCGTATAGGTCTCGGGGTCAATGTCACAAAAAACCGGCGTGAGACCCGATCGGACAATGGCCCAGGTCGTCGAGGCAAAGGTAAAGGGCGTCGTGATGACTTCACCGCGGATTCCAAGCGCCTGCAGGGCGAACTCAAGCGCCAGATGCCCGTTCTGAAAAAGTGTGACTTCCGGCACCCCAAAGAAACTGCGAAGCGCCTCTGTCAGCGCCGCGTGCTTTTCCCCCATATTCGTGAGCCAGTGGCTCTCAAAAATGTCCCGTATCTCTTCGACATACTCCTCGAGCGGCGGCAGCGAAGACCGCGTCACCAATATCTTTTTCTCCATGCCTGTCCCCTGCCCTTTCGCCTGCTGACAGCTGTTTATGCCAGAAACTGTTTGACAGCGTTGTATACGCCCTCGCCGTCCAGACCATAGCGGTGGATCAGCGCCTCTGCCGGGCCTGACTCCGTATAGCAGTCGTAGATGCCGATGCGCTTTAACTTTGCCGGGTACTGCTCTGCGAGCACTTCTGCGACAGCAGAGCCGAGACCGCCGATGACCGAGTGTTCTTCGACTGTCACAATCCTGCCAATTTCCTTTGCCGCGCGGAGCACTGCCGCCTCGTCGAGCGGCTTGATCGTGTGCATGTCAATGACACGCGCCGAAATTCCCTCGACCGCGAGCTTCTCTGCCGCTTCCATCGCCGAAGCGACCGGCAGACCTGCCGCGATGATCGCGACATCCCTTCCCTCGCGCATCGTGATGGCCTTGCCAATCTCAAAGCGATAAGTCTCGCGCTCATTGAACACAGGTGTCGCAAGACGGCTGAAGCGCATGTAGACTGGTCCCTTGTGCGCATAGGCCGCGCGGACCATAGCCTCTGCCTCGACATCATCCGCGGGAACCATGACCACCATGCCCGGAATGGTGCGCATCAGCGCGAAATCTTCATTGCACTGGTGCGTTGCGCCGTCCTCGCCGACCGAAATGCCGCCGTGAGTTGCCGCAATTTTTACACTGAGCTGCGGATAGCCGACTGAATTCCGAATCTGCTCATAGGCTCTGCCAGCCGCAAACATCGCAAACGAGCTCGCAAAGGCGACGCGCCCAGTCGCCGCAATGCCCGCCGCGACGCCGATCATGTTCTGCTCGGCAATGCCGCAGTTGATGTGGCGCTTCGGAAATGCCTTGCGGAATACTGCTGTCTTCGTGGAGCCCGCGAGATCCGCATCCAGTACGAGAAAATCCTCATGTTCTTTTCCAAGCTCCGCAAGAGTTCTTCCATAGCTCTCGCGGGTTGCAATTTTCTTTCCCTGATTCATAACATCTCCTCCGCCTTGTCCAGTTCCGCCAGTGCCTGTGCGAGTTCCGCATCGTTCGGACCCTTGCCGTGCCAGCCGACCTGATTTTCCATGAAGGAAATGCCCTTGCCCTTGACCGTCTTCATGATGATGGCCGTCGGACACCCCTTCGTGCGTCTCGCCTCGAGGAAGGCAGCGCGGAGTTTTGTGAAATCACTGCCGTCATCCACATTGACCACATGGAAATTGAAGGCCTCGAATTTCTTGTCAATTGGATAGGGCGAATTTACTTCGCTGATTGGCCCGTCAATCTGGAGATTATTGTTGTCGATGATGACCACAAGGTTA
>CALLVJ010000220.1 GCA_938010625.1 uncultured Stomatobaculum sp.
CGGCTGCGGCGGGATCTTCGCCCTTATTGCTGCCGAAGCAGCCCGTGAGAAGGACCGCAGGGACGCACAAGAGACCGCCGACGACGAGGATGGAGAGGGGTTTGCGCATTTCGAACAGAAAAACAAGTTTTCAGTTGGCGACCAGCTAGAGCGCATGTGTTTTGACGGCAGCAATGCGCTGCTCACAGTGCTGGAAATCCGAAACCCCGCGGGTATTTCGGTTGAGAGCGCACCGCATCCCAGGGAGGCGCTCGCAGTCCGCTTTTCGGCGGTGCCCGCCGTCGGAGAATTGCTCCGCATGGAGACAGTGAGATGACTGCCTTTTTTCTGAGCGCTGCCGGCGTCTCAGTCGTCTATTTCGTAATTCTTCTGGTCTACGCAAAGCAGCTCCTGTCCGGCAGCTGGATCTGGCTTTTCTTTGCGGCAGTCTGCTTCGCCAATGTGCTGCTCCGCTACCTGCACACGCGTTCGCCGCAGCGGGTCTCTCTGTTTCTTCTGACCTGGGCGCATACCGTAAGTCTCCTCGGCATGGTCGTGCTCATGGCAAGCGGCATTGTCGTGGCGTCCGGCATGCACCCCAAAGAAGAGGGCAGCCCGACATATGCGATCGTGCTGGGGGCAGGACTGAGACCCGATGGTTCACTCTCAAAAACGCTCAGGCAGCGCCTTGACGCAGCGCTTCGCTTTGCCAAAAAATCGCCGCACACCCGCTTTGTGCTGAGTGGCGGGCCCGACCGAAAGGGGCAGCGGAGCGAGGCTGAGGCGATGGCAGTCTATCTCGAGCAGCATGGCATTCCGCGTTACCGCCTGCTCCTCGAGATGCAGTCCAAAAACACTTATGAAAACATTGTATACAGCCATGCGCTGCTCTACCGCATTCGAAATGAGAGCAATCCCTGCTTTTTCGATGCGCGCGGAGAGAACTTCCTGCTGGTCACGCCGGAGTTGGAGTCGCTTGGCATCGTCAGCTCGGAGTTTCACCTTTACCGTGCCTCTGCAATCTTAAAAAAACAATTCGACATACAGGCGGTTGGCATTTCCGCGCCGAGTGATCCTGTGCTTTTCGTGCATTATCTGGCGCGCGAGAGCATTGCGCTTTTGAAGGATAAATTTCTGGGGCGCTTGTAAATGACAGACAGTAGAGAGAGGAGCTTATATGACAGCAAAATGGAACCGGGAAGAACAGCTGAAAGCGCTGCAGCGGCTGGATGCCTATGAGATTCAGCAGAGGACGGGCATGGAGGAACTGTGCGCGGAGGGGGTGGTGCTCTCGCACAAAAAGACTGGCGCGCGCGTGTTCCTCCTGCTCGCGGATGACGCAAACAAGGTATTTACGATTGGCTTCCGGACGCCGCCGCAGGATTCGACCGGCGTGGCGCACATTGTGGAGCACACTGTGCTCTGCGGCTCAGAGAAGTATCCGGTCAAGGAACCCTTTATGGAACTCGTGAAGGGCTCGCTCAACACCTTCCTGAATGCGATGACCTACCCGGACCGAACTGTCTACCCGGTCGCAAGCTGCAACCAGAAGGACTTCGAGAACCTGATGGATGTCTATCTGGATGCTGTCTTTCATCCGCTCTTTTACAGGGAGGAGAAGATTTTTCGCCAGGAGGGCTGGCGCTATGAGCTTGACAGCGAGGATGGGAAACTCAGCCGGAATGGCGTTGTCTACAATGAGATGAAGGGCGCTTATTCCGACCCGGATCAGGTGATGGAGCGCGCAGTCGATGAGGCGCTGTTTCCGGGACATCCCTATGCCGAAGAATCCGGCGGCGACCCCGACAGTATCCCGGATCTGAGTTATGAAGCTTATCTCGATTTTCATCGCCGCTACTACCATCCGAGCAATGCCTTCATCTACCTGTACGGCGATATGGATATGGCAGAGCGGCTTCGCTTTCTCGACGAGAACTATCTCTCAAAGTACGAGCGCCTCTCGATCCATTCGGCAATCCCGGAACCGAAGCCTCTCTCCGCACCAGTCTCCGTGTCCCGCCCGTATTCGATTGGCGACACCGAGCGCGAGGAGGGAGCAAGCTATGTCTCGCTGAATATCCGCGTCGGCGGGCAGCTGGATCCGGTGCCCTACAATGCCTTTCAGGCGCTCGACTATGTGCTATTAAAGGCGCCCGGCGCAATTCTGCACGACCGGCTGATTGAAGAGGGATTCGGGGACGATGTCTACGGCGGGTATTCGAACGGCATCCGCGAGCCCTATTTCCAAGTCACGGCAAAGCACCTTAGAAGCGGGCAAAAAGAGGCCTTTGTGAAGCGCATTCGGGAACTGCTCGCAGAGATTGCAGAAGAGGGGCTTGACCACGAGATGCTGCTCGCGGCCATTAATATGGCAGAGTTTCGCGCGCGGGAGGCAAACTTCGGTTCTTATCCGAAGGGGTTGATTTATGGCCTGCAGAGCTTTGAAAGCTGGATCTACGACGGCGATCCCTGCCTGCACTTAAAGTTTGCCGGCCTCTTTGATGCGCTTCGCGGCAAGGTAGGCGACAACTATTTTGAACAGCTGATCCGGGAAAAGCTCTTAGGCAACGAGGAGTATGCGGTCGCAGAGCTCTACCCTGTGCGCGGTCTCACGGCAAGGCGCGAGGCAGAGGATGCGGCAAAGCTCGCGGCAATCAAAGCGGCAATGTCAGAGCGCGAACAAAAGGCGCTGATTGCCTTTGGCAAAGAAATGAAGGCGTACCAGGACGCGCCGGACAGCGAGGCAGCACTCCGCACGATCCCGATGCTCTCGAGAGAGGATCTCGCCTCTGAGATGACGCCGCTTTCCTATACGCTCAGCGCACTTGGCGAGACGCCCTTTCACTTTGCGGAGCGGAACACGACGGGAATCGCTTATCTTCGCCTCGACTTTGATATCAGCGACTTGTCGGTTGAAGATATCTCAGCGCTCTCTCTGGTAAAAGACTTGCTCGGTTATCTGAATACGGCTGCGCACAGCTACAGCGAGATCTCGACCCTTGTGAACCTTCACACCGGCGGCATCCAGTTTGGCATTGACAACTATCCGGACTTAAAGGACTTTGGCAGCGACCGGCGGGTCTTTTCGGCCTCAGTCAAGTTTCTGCCGGAGAAGGTGGAACAGGCGCTATCGCTTGTCGAGGAGCAGCTGCTTCAAACGGATTTTTCTGCCCTGGGCAGAATCCGGAATCTGGTCAGTGAGATTCGTGCAAGTCTAAAGGACACCCTGCTCTCGGCAGGGCATGTCGCTGCGGCAAACCGCGCGGCTTCTTATTTCAGCGAGAACGGCCTGTTTCAGGATGCAACGCGGGGCATCGCCTACTATCGTTTTCTGGAGACACTTTCAGATGAGACTGCACTTGGCGCTTTTTGCGAGCGCGCGGCCAAGCTGCTCGCAGAGAGCGCAGTGCGCGACAGGCTGCTGATTCATTTGACGGCGGAACAGGCGGGCAGGGAGACTGTATTGCCGTTCCTCAGGGCGCTCCGTGAGCGCTATCCGGCAGGCGGCAAAGGCGCAGCCTGCTTCCAGCTGCATCGAAATATACGGCGCGAGGGCTTCCGCTCGGCGTCCCGCGTGAACTATGTGGCGCGCGTCGGCAATTTCCGCACGGGCGGCTATCGCTATACGGGAGCGCTCCGCATTGCGCAGACCATGCTGAGCTATGGCTATCTCTGGAATGAGATCCGCTCAAAGGGCGGTGCCTATGGCTGTAGCGTTCGCTTTGGGCGCGGCGGCAATGTGGTATTCAGCTCTTACCGCGATCCGAATCTCGAGGCGACCGACAAGGTATACGAGGGCACGCCTGCCTATCTCGAGCAGTATGAGGCGGATGAGAGAGAAATGACCAAGGCAATTATCGGTGCAATCGGCGAGATGGACGCGCCGCGGAGTGCGCAGATGAGTGGCCTTCTGGCGCTCTCGGCCTATTATTCGAAGGTGACAGACGAGATGCTGGCGGCAGAGCGGCGCGAAGTGCTCGTCGCAACACCGGCGGATATTCGCGCGCTTGCGCCGCTCATCAGAGAGGCGCTCGGTTATGAGGCGAAGTGTGTGATCGGCAATGAAACCGCGATTGTGCGGGCAAAGGCGTTCTTCACAGAGACGCCAGAGCTGTCTGCGTTGGAGAGCAAGGGGACAAAGGTATGAAATCAGGATTTGTCGCGCTGATCGGGCGCCCCAATGTCGGAAAATCGACTCTCATGAACCATTTGATCGGGCAAAAGATTGCAATCACCTCGGAAAAGGCACAGACTACGCGGAATCAAATTCGCACTGTCTATACAGATCAGCGCGGGCAGATTGTCTTTGAGGACACGCCTGGGCTGACCCGCGCGAAGAATAAGCTCGGGCGCTTCATGATCGGCGTCGCCGAGAAGACCATCGAGGAGGCGGATGTGATTCTCTGGATCGTCGATGTGAGCGAACACATCGGGGGCGCGGAGCGAGAGATTGCTGAGCGGCTTCGGCAGTGTCGCCAGCCGCTGATTCTCGCAGTCAATAAAATTGATAAAATCACTGACAAGGCGCGGCTCAGGGCACAGGTCGAGGCCTATGAGGACTTCTGCCGCCCGAAGGATCTCGTCGCTGTCGCAGCGCTGAAGAGCGAGAATGTCGGGCTGCTGCTTGAGACGCTTTACCGCTATCTCCCGGAGGGGCCGTTCTTCTACAGCGAGGACACGGTGACCGAGGCGCCGATGCGGGAGATAGCGGGAGAGCTGATTCGCGAGCAGTCCTTGCGCCTGCTCCGCGACGAGGTGCCGCACGGCGTCGCCGTCACGGTGGAGCGCATGAAGGAGCGAGAGGATGGCAGTTTTGACATTGACGCGAATATTATCTGCGAGCGAGAATCCCACAAGGGCATGGTGATCGGCAAAGACGGTCAGATGTTAAAACGCATCGGCATTGGTGCGCGAAAGGCCATTGAGGAGATGACGGAGAGCAAGGTAAACTTAAAACTCTGGGTCAAGGTGCGGCGCGACTGGCGGGACAATGACACGCAGCTCCGCTCCTTTGGCTATGACATGAAGAAAGTATGAGAGAAGGCGAGGAAGTCACCGGGCTGATCTTAAAGACTATGCCGATTGGCGAGCGGGATCGGCGCGTCACGATACTGACGCGGGAAAAGGGGAAGCTCTCCTGCTTTGCGCGGGGCGCAGCCCGTCAGGGCAGCCCGCTCATGGGGATTGCGCGCCCCTTGGTCTACGGCAAGTTTACGCTCAGGCCGGGCAGGGACGTCGATGTGATCACGGCGGCGGAGGGACTTCGCTTTTTCGGGAATATTGAGGCGGATGCTCTGGCACTCTGTTACGCGAGCTATTTTCTGGAACTCGCCGACTACTTTTACCGGGAGTTTCAGCGGGAGGAAGAGGGACTAAAGCTCCTCTACTTTGCGCTGCTCGCCCTCGAGAAGCCGGAACTCCCGCGAGAGCTCGTGCGGCGCATCCTGGAGTTAAAGCTCTTAGTGCTGGACGGTAGCTATGCGGTCACGCCGCCATTAAAGCAGTGTGAAAACTGCCGCTATACCTGGCATTATGTGGTGCAAACACCAGTTGAAAAGCTTTTTACGTTTACGGTGCGGGAAACTGCACTGCGGGAATTTGCAGCAAATGTGGATGCACTGCGGCAACAGGTCGCGCCGCATCACTTTCGCGCGCTTTCCGTGCTGGAAGAAATGCAGCGGGTGCAGTAAAATAGAGGACGTTTGGCAACAGAGAGGGGAAAAAGATGGATTATACAATGGAAAAAATCGTGTCACTTGCGAAGGCGAGAGGGTTTGTCTATCCCGGCTCGGAAATTTATGGAGGTCTTGCAAATACCTGGGACTACGGCAATCTCGGCGTTGAACTCAAGAACAACGTGAAGAGAGCCTGGTGGCAGAAGTTCATCCAGGAGTCGCCCTACAATGTCGGCGTGGACTGCGCGATTCTGATGAACACGCAGACCTGGGTCGCCTCCGGCCATATCGGCAGCTTCTCCGATCCGCTCATGGACTGCAAGAGTTGTCACGAGCGCTTCCGCGCGGACAAGCTGATCGAGGACTATGCGGCGGCACAGGGCATTGAGCTCGAGTCCGGTGTGGACGGCTGGAGCCATGAGAAGATGCAGACCTATATCAAAGAGCACGAGATTGCCTGCCCGAGCTGCGGCAAGCGCGATTTCACGGACATCCGCGAGTTCAACCTGATGTTCAAAACTTTCCAGGGCGTGACCGAGGACGCAAAGAACACGGTGTACCTGCGCCCCGAGACGGCCCAGGGTATCTTCGTGAACTTCAAGAATGTGCAGCGCACCTCGCGGAAAAAGATTCCGTTCGGCATCGGCCAGATCGGCAAGTCCTTCCGCAACGAGATCACGCCGGGCAACTTCACCTTTCGCACCCGCGAGTTTGAGCAGATGGAGCTTGAGTTCTTCTGCAAGCCGGATACCGATCTCAAGTGGTTCGCTTACTGGAAAGAGCAGTGCATCCAATGGCTGAAAAAGCTCGGCATGCGCGATAACATGCTTCGCGCGCGCGACCACGAGAAAGAGGAGCTCTCGTTCTATTCAAAAGCGACTACCGACCTTGAGTTTCTTTTCCCGTTTGGCTGGGGCGAGCTCTGGGGCATCGCAGACAGAACCAATTATGACCTCTCTCGCCACCAGGAAGTCTCGGGCGAGGATTTAAGCTACTTCGACGAGGAGAGCAAGGAGAAGTATATCCCTTATGTCATTGAGCCCTCGCTCGGCGCAGACCGTGTGACCCTCGCGTTCCTCTGCAATGCCTATGACGAGGAGACGCTGCCGGGCGGCGATGTGCGCACCGTGCTCCACTTTCACCCGGCACTGGCGCCTGTGAAGATTGCAGTCCTGCCGCTCTCGAAGAAACTCGGCGAGGGCGCGGAGAAGATTTATGCGGAGCTCTCGAAGTACTGGAACTGCGACTACGACGACCGCGGTGCGATCGGCAAGCGCTATCGCCGCGAGGACGAGATCGGAACGCCGTTCTGCGTGACCTATGACTTTGATTCTGAGACCGATCAGAGTGTGACCATCCGCGACCGCGACAGCATGGAGCAGGAGCGCGTCAAAGTTTCTGAGCTCAGAAACTATTTTCTGGACAGATTCACGTTTTGACAATCTGTGTATCTGTTAAAAAACAAACTTTTGTGGTATGATGCTAACGTTGTAGAACAAAATCCTAGATTCATGTTCACAGGAGGAAAAGATGGCAAAGAAATGGGTTTATCTGTTCAGCGAGGGCAATGCGGATATGCGTGAGCTCCTCGGCGGCAAGGGCGCAAACCTGGCCGAGATGACCAAGATTGGTCTTCCGGTGCCGCAGGGCTTCACGATTACGACAGAGGCATGCACACAGTACTATGAGGATGGCCGTGAGATCAATGCAGAGATCCAGGCGCAGATCAATGACTACATTGCGGAGATGGAAAAGATCACCGGCAAGAAGTTCGGCGACAAGGAGAATCCGCTTCTCGTCTCTGTCCGCTCCGGCGCAAGAGCTTCGATGCCGGGCATGATGGACACCATCCTGAACCTCGGGCTCAATGAGGACGTTGTTAAGATTCTCGCTGAGAAGTCCAACAATCCGCGCTGGGCGTGGGATTGCTACAGAAGATTTATCCAGATGTACTCCGATGTTGTCATGGAGGTCGGCAAGAAATACTTCGAAGAGCTGATTGACAAGATGAAGAAAGCGCGCGGTGTGAAGCAGGACGTTGAGCTGACTGCAGAGGATCTCCATGAGCTTGCAAATCAGTTCAAGGCAGAGTACAAGGAGAAGCTCGGTCAGGACTTCCCGTCCGACCCGAAGGAGCAGCTGATGGGCGCCATCAAGGCTGTGTTCCGCTCCTGGGACAATCCGCGCGCAAACGTGTACCGCCGCGACAACGACATTCCCTATTCCTGGGGCACGGCAGTCAACGTGCAGTCGATGGCGTTTGGCAATATGGGCGATGACTGCGGCACCGGCGTCGCGTTTACGAGAGATCCGGCTACGGGAGAGAAGGGACTGTTCGGTGAGTTCCTGACCAACGCACAGGGCGAGGACGTCGTCGCAGGTGTGCGCACCCCGATGCACATCACTGAGATGGAGCAGAAATTCCCGGAGGCATTCAAGCAGTTCGTCGATGTCTGCAAGACCCTCGAAGAGCATTACAGAGACATGCAGGATATGGAGTTCACCGTAGAGCACGGCAAGCTCTATATGCTGCAGACCAGAAACGGCAAGAGAACGGCAAAGGCGGCACTCAAGATTGCCTGCGATCTTGTCGACGAGGGCATGAGAAGTGAGAAAGAGGCGGTCGCGATGATTGACCCGAGAAACCTCGATACGCTCCTGCATCCGCAGTTTGACCAGAAGGCGCTGAAAGCGGCGACCCCGCTCGGCAAGGGTCTCGGCGCATCGCCGGGTGCAGCCTGCGGCAAGGTTGTCTTCACGGCAGAGGACGCTGAGGCCTGGGCTGAGAGAGGCGAGAAGGTCGTTTTGGTCCGCCTTGAGACCTCGCCGGAGGACATCACTGGCATGAAGAGCTCCCAGGGTATCCTGACGGTCCGCGGCGGCATGACTTCCCACGCAGCTGTTGTTGCGCGCGGCATGGGCAAGTGCTGTGTTTCCGGTCTCGGCGACATCGTGATTGATGAGGCTGCAAAGCAGTTCACGCTCGGCGGAAAGACCTTCCACGAGGGCGATCCGATTTCGATCGACGGCACGACTGGAAAGGTCTACGCCGGCATCATCCCGACCGTGGACGCGGCGATTGTCGGCGAGTTCGGCCGCATCATGGCCTGGGCTGATAAGTACAGAAGACTGAAGGTCAGAACCAATGCCGATACGCCGAACGACGCCAAGAAGGCGAGAGAGCTCGGCGCAGAGGGCATCGGCCTTTGCCGCACGGAGCACATGTTTTTTGATCCGGAGCGCATTGCTGCATTCCGCGAGATGATCTGCTCCGATACGGTCGAGGAGAGAGAGGAAGCGCTCGCAAAAATTCTGCCGTACCAGCAGAAGGACTTCGAGGGCATCTACGAGGCAATGGAAGGCAACCCGGTCACGATCCGCTTCCTGGATCCGCCGCTGCATGAGTTTGTCCCGACCGAAGAGGCTGAGATCAAAAAGCTCGCCGATGCGAAGCACAAGACTGTCCAGGAGATCAAGGATATCATTGCATCCCTGCACGAGTTCAACCCGATGATGGGTCACAGAGGCTGCCGCCTTGCAGTCACCTACCCGGAGATCGCAGCAATGCAGACCAAGGCTGTGATTCGCGCTGCGATCGCAGTGAAGAAGAATCACCCGGATTGGAAGCTGGTTCCGGAGATCATGATCCCGCTTGTCTCGGAGGACAAGGAGCTCAAGTTCGTCAAGAAGACGGTGGTCGAGACGGCAGATGCCGAGATCAAGGCAGCGGGCTCCGACTTAAAGTATGAGGTCGGCACGATGATCGAGATTCCGAGAGCCTGCCTTACCGCGGATCTGATCGCGAAGGATGCGGACTTCTTCTGCTTCGGGACGAATGATCTCACGCAGATGACCTTCGGCTTCTCGCGCGATGACGCCGGCAAGTTCCTGAACGCTTACTACGACACGAAGATCTTCGAGAGCGATCCGTTCGCGAAGCTCGACCAGGTCGGCGTGGGCAAGCTCATGAAGATGGCAATCGACCTCGGTCGCCCGGTGAACAAGGACCTCCACATCGGTATCT
>CALLVJ010000221.1 GCA_938010625.1 uncultured Stomatobaculum sp.
CAGCTGTACTGCGGCGCTTCCGTAGTCGCTAACATTTGTTATTATATACGAATCTTTTCTTTCGATGTATTACATTTTTGTAAATTCAGCTCCGCCCGTTCCAAGCGAAGCAGATATTTTTTCTTCTCGATTCCGCCCGCATAACCGCTCAAACGTCCGTCCGCGCCGATAATGCGGTGGCAGGGAATCAGAATAAGCAAGGGATTGTGTGCGACCGCGCCGCCGGTCGCGTGAGGCGACACATAGCTTTTCCCCTGCCGCGCAGCAAGGCTCTCCGCGAGCTGTTTGTAGCTCGCCGTATGCCCATAGGGAACCGCTAACATCTCCCTCGCAATCTCCCTCCGGAAATCGGAGCCGCTGAGAGAGAGCCGCGGATAAAAGTTGGGCTCTTTGCCCGAAAAATAGATTTGAAGCCAGCGCACCGCCTCCTGAAAGATTGTAAGACTGTCTATCTCACATTCCCGCACAGCCTCATCTTTTAGAAGGGCGCGATCATATTTCTGCCCGTCAATCCAGAGTCCCGAGAGCGTCACGCCGTCGGCGCTCGCGAGGGTCAGCGCCCCGACGGGAGAATCCGCGTGCGCAATATACATCATACTTCCTTCTTTCCGGCCGGTCGCATTTCGCTTGCCGGCTCCTCAGTCAAAGTCCATCCAGACCATGTGTTTTCCGCAGTGCAGGCAGCGGAACAGGTAGCACTGCATGGAACCGCCGTTCACAGACTCCCGTATCCACTGCTTTTCGTTTTCATCCCACATGGGGTCTTCCAATACTTCTTCGAGCACACCCAGTATCTTCATTTCCTTGGCGCCTACATCGCCGAGGTAGGCGCAGAAATCACTGCAGTGCGCGCGCCAGTGCTCCTGCTGCCAGCCGATATAGCCGGGCGTGCGGTGAATCAGTTCGTCGAGACGCGCGGGATCCGAAACCCCCTCATCGACCGAAAATTGATCCTGAAATTCTCCGTCGAATTTCCGCGCAGCTTCTCCGCTCGCAATGCAGGTCGGACAAAAATGACTGTCCGCGTGAAAGCCGTAGAAGGGACCTTCGTAATAAATCTTGGTGGGCTTTCCGCAGCAATCACAAGGAATATCCTCTTTCGCCTCTCGAAACACACCGGTCTCCAGCGGGTGCGGGTGGTAGCGGAAAAATGGGAGTTCTGCCTCTTCTTCGCTCTGCTGCTTTGCTTCCGCAGTTGTTTTCGGGCATTTAATTGCAAAGGTATCGCCCCAATTCTCGGCGTAGTCCTTGAGGCTTCCGAGACGCTTTAAGTCTCTCCGGTCGCTCCTGATTGCAAGGACGGAAAAGAGCTCATAGGCGCTCTTCTTATACTCCAACAAGTCGTAGACATCAACCAGCACGCGCTTTGCTTCCGGTGCGCTCTCCGTCTCCAAGCTTTCCTTCAACGCATAGAGTGCCCGGATGTGATCCGGATTCGTCTCCTCACTGCGATACCGCTTCGAGAGTTCTATGTACTGTGCCCGATAGTCGCTCATGCTTCCTTTCCTCCTCATCTCTGTCTCACCCACAAAAAAGTCCCCTCTGCCGCGGCAGAGAGGACTCTTGCGAACGAAATCGATACGGCGTATCCCGCCGCTATGTCGGCCTGGCTCAATCCTCCACCAGCGGGCTCTCGAGGTAAGCCATCACGAGCGCCTCCGTCGCGTCAATCGACTCCTTGTTCGTGCGCTCATAGGAGTGGCTCGACTCAATGCCTGCGCCGAGCAGCGCGTGCTTAATCTCTGCGCCCGCGTTCATCGCCGCCGAAGCGTCACTGCCGTAGTAGGGGTAGATGTCCACGCGGTACGGAATCTTCTTCTCCTTCGCAAGCTTCACGAGCTTCTGGCGGAATGCGTAGTGATAGGGACCGGAGCTGTCCTTTGCGCAGATCGAGACGGTGTACTCGTCGGTCTGCTGATCATCGCCCATCGCGCCCATATCGCAGGCGAGGTACTCCACAACCTTCTCCGGGATTGAGGAGTTGCAACCGTGCCCCACTTCCTCATAGACCGAGAACGCGAAGTGCGTCGTATGCGGCAGTTCAAGCTTCTCGCTGTGAATGCGATCCAGGATGTCGAGGAGAATCGCTGCGCTCGCCTTGTCATCGAGGAAGCGGCTCTTCACAAAGCCCTTCTCGGTAATCAGCGTGCGCGGATCAAAGGAGACAAAGTCGCCGACTTCAATGCCGAGCGCTCTGGTCTCCGCCTCGTTCGTAACTTTCTCATCGAGGCGCACTTCCATATTGTCCTGCGTTCTCTCTGCTGTGCCCGCGTCCTTGTAGACATGGCAGCTGGTCTGATGAATCAGGATGGTTCCACTGATCTTTCTGCCGTCTGCCGTATGCACGGTGCAGTTCTCGCCCTCGATCATGTTCCAGGGATAGCCGCCAATCTGTGCGAGCTTTAAGCGTCCGCTCGACTTGACCGCACGCACCATAGCACCCAGGGTGTCGACATGGGCAGTCAGCATGCGCTGGTGCTCATCGTCCTTGCCCTTCACTGTCACAATGACCAATCCCTTTGCCGTATGCTTCACCGGGAACCCGAATTCCTTCGTCTTCGCGAGCAGGTACTCCTGCACTTCCTTCGTAAATCCGGTCGGAGAGGGAATTGCCAGAACTTCCTGCAAGTATTTTAATGTTTGAGACATACCATTCCTCCTCACAAAAAATAGGATACCCGGCAAGCGGGCATTTCATCAATCCGTGAGAATTATCTTAGCACAGCGCAAAATACTTGTGTAGTATTCAGCTGCATTTTATCTTTTGTCGCTGCCTCATGGCATTCTTTTTACTTGCCCCTGCTTGTGCAATTTCAGGCAGTCCGGGCAGCCGCCGGTACAGAGCTCACAGGAGAGTTCCTCCGGCACCAGCTGCTCAAAGCGCCTGCCATTGATCTCGAAATAGTAGAGCTTGGACGAAGCCCGCGCGAGAAGCGCATTCGTCTCATCGAACAAAAGATAAGTCACCGTCTCTCCGAATACATCGTCCTCATACTGTGTGACAAACAGGCGGTAGCTGTGCCCGCCCATTTGAAAGGCGACGCGGTTTCGCTCTGCCCTGCAATCCGTGACCTCTGTCTTCGGCAGGCCCGCGCGGGCAATGACAGCCTTGAGGAGCAGTTCCAACTGCCTGACGCGAAAGCTCTTCTCTTCGATTTCCCTCACGCCCCTTTCTTCAGCACACGATAGTCCCGCATCATCCTGTCATTTTCCATCAGGAAAGTTCTTGCAGTCGGCTGGTTCTCGTCAATGTCATAGAGCCTCATCAGATAGGCATTGAGGCTCGCGCGGTTTTGAAAGCGCAGCGCGCGGTACTGCTTTTGAAATGCGAGTTTTTCGACAAAAAGGAGCTTGCCGCCATCTCCCTGCAACAGAACCCCGACGTGCCCCGGGAACAGGATATTCTCCTCAGGCGTGAGTTTCGAGTGCAGCCAGACCGTGACGATGCTGGCCTTGCCCTCCGCAAAGGAGATGCCTCGCTCCTTCCAGGCTTTCCGCACCTGTTCGCACTGTACGCCCGTGTCCTTTGTATCGGCCGCCGGCACTTCTGCAAAGAGGCGCTCAAATTTGCCATTGTCTCCGCTGCTCCAGAGCTCTACCGGCGCCTTTTGGATCGCCTCGAGATCCAGAAACAAATTTTCATCGGCACTCTCCGCTGGCGCCGTGCCGCCCTCTACCTTGACGAGGGAGCGCGCGAGCATAAAGGCAGTAATTCGGCAATTCGTTCCGACAAAGTCGGGATAAGCCCTCTCCCAGCGGTCTGCCATCACATCCTCATCCGCGGCATCGCCGACCGCACTCTGAAAGCGCTCCACTTCGCGGAAAAATGCCTGGCTGTCCGCGTCCGGAATGCCTGCTGTGCTGAGCACCTGCCGCACTTCCGCCCGTCCCGCCTCTGCCTGCAGATTGATTTCCTCCGGTGCACTCACCTTTGCACTCCTATGAAAAGAGCTGCAGGCCATGAGGCATAGCCCCAGAAAACCTGCAGCTGCTAGGCTGCGTGCTCTTTTGCCCACCCGCATTACGCCTGATGGGCTGCGACGATCTCCTTGATCTTCGCAATCAGTGTATTCACATCAATGCCAGAGGTCTGCGACACCTGCTCCAAGTTTACCTGGCTCACAACGGCCTTTGTGAGTGGGTTGTTGAGGGCAGCGAATTTGTCGCTGAATTTGACAAGCTCGTCCTTCAGGAACGGGTACTGCTTCAAAAGCTCTGCGAGTTTGGTCAGCTTGGTAATATCCATGATTGTTCTCCCTTCTGAGGCAGTCGGCTGCCTCTCAAACGCCATTCAAAAATAGCGGCAGAACCAGATGTCTGCCGCTATAGTATAGCAACTTGCTCCACTTTTTTCCACATCTTTTCTCTGAAATCAGTGCTCCGGATGCTGAATCGAATCGACAACCAGCGCAATCATCAGCACGCGGAGCACATTGTTCTTATCCGGCACATCAATTGCATAGGTATCGCGCACTTTGAGATAGGCCTTGGAAATGCTCGCAATCTCCCTGCCCGCTGCATCTATCACTTTGTACTCGTGATCAAGAAGTTTTCCCTCCACCGCCCAGCCCGACTGCTTTAATTCATAGCGCGCGCGAAACAGCGAGACCTTCCTGACCATCTGATCCACCTTCTCGCCGCCTGCAAAAAAGTTATAGTGCGGCATCAGATGAAACATCTCAAATTTAGTATAGCCAAGCTCCTCACCTGCGGCATTCTGAATGCGCAGTTCCGGCGCAATCGCGATTTTCCCATTTACCTGGAACAGCAGCTGTCCCGCCTCATCGCGGATTTCATAGTGATCCAGAATCGACAACAGGCGCTGGCGCATCAAAATTCTCATCGCATCGTTTCTCCTTCTCTGTGTATTCTGTCATGCTTCCAAAGCAAGTATATGCGATTTATTTGGGCTTGCTACCCCGGTACAATCATAGCCCGGCTCACTCCTCCGAAAAAGGGCGGCGGTCTCTCGACAGCCGCCCTTTCGGGATAACTTTATTTCAGCAAGGTCATGACAAGCGGAATCACGACCACAAAGAGCACCGTGCTGGTGACAACGACATTTGTGGCATATTCGACATCTCCGTCCGCATCCCCCGCAAGAATGGGCAACACCGTGAGTGCCGGAACCGCGGACTGCACAATCATGGTGTCTCTGAGCTTCGCCGGAAGCGCGATTCCGCAGCGCACTGCGAGGTATAGAGCAGTTGCCGTTAGGACAGGACTCAGGACAAATTTACCGAGCAAAGCCACAACGGTGTCCTTGTCAAAACGTACACTCCGAAGCCCCGCCTCCGACAGCACAATGCCAATGTAAAGCAGGGAGAGCGGCGTCACCAGAGTTCCCAGATAAGAGAGCGTTTCCGTAACCGGCTTTGGCAAGTGAATGCCGAGCAACAACACCGGCAGCGCTGCAAGCATCCCCAGAATCGGCGGCGATAAAATCTGCTTGAGATTTACCTTTCCGCCCCTCGCTCCTTGTGTCCGGCCGTCTCGCGCAATAAACACCGCACCGACAGTCCAGGTCGAAAGCGTGTTCAAAACATAGTAAACCAAAAAGTAAGAGATTGCCTCCGTTCCGAACAGCGCCTGATTGAGCGGCATACCGATAAAAATGGTATTCGCGTTCACGACGGTATTCAGAAAAATACCTTTGCGGCCGCGGGGCACGCGGCTCAGGCGCATTATGAAATACGACAACATATAATTCGCGCCGAAGACAATGAGACCGATTACGAGCGGTTTCGCAAGCTCCTCCAAGGTCTTGACTGTCAGATTATTGACGACAGAAAGAAAGACCGAGGCAGGCAGGGCAACGTTCATAACCAAGAATGTCAGATTGCGGTCGAGCCCCTTGCTCAGGAATTTCTTTTCATGCAGAACAAAACCCAGCACAATCAGGACAATAATCGGAATAATACCGGAGAGTACCTCTAATATCATGCGCGTTCTCCGTTAGAGCGGCTTGTACTCTGCGGTCCAGGTAACATCCGCAATCAGTTTCTCCACCTCTCCTTCCACACGGTTCAAGTTCTGCTTCATCGCGCATTCCGCGACCACCGAAGCCACTGTATGGGAGAACTCCGTAAGCCGCGCAACCGGCGGAATAACAGCCGCTCCCGGAACATCGGGGGTGAGGAAGGAACCGAGCGAGTGTGCCGCCGCGGAAATCATCTCGTCCGTCATGCGGCTGCTGTTTACGGCAATGCTGCCGAGACCGAGCCCCGGGTAAATCAGCGCGTTGTTCGCCTGACCGATTTCGTAGCGGACGTCCTTATACTCCACCGGATCTGCGGGAATTCCCGTTGCGACCATTGCCTTGCCTTCGGACCAGACAATCAGATCCTCCGCCTTTGCCTCCGCAAGTTCGGTCGGATTGCTGAGCGGGAAAATAATCGGGTGCTCGCACCAAGAGCACATACCGCGCACAATCTTCTCGGTAAACGTACCGGGCCGGGTCGAAGTTCCCACCATAATCGTGGGCTTCACCGCAAACACCGCAGCCTCCAAAGTCGTGAGCTCATTCGCATTCTGAAATTCCGTGCGCTTTCTCGCAAACGGACGCTGTTCCGGCGTGAGATCTGTCATATCGTCAAACAGCAACCCCTGCTTATCCACCAAATAGAAGCGCTGTCTCGCCTCTTCCTCGCTGAGCCCCTGGGCGATCATTTCCTTATACACGCGATTCGCAATGCCGGCACCTGCCGTTCCGGCACCGAAGCAGAGATATTTCTGATCTGTGATTTTCTCCTTGTTAATGCGCATTGCCCCAAGGATACCCGCGAGGGTAATAATGCCGGTGCCTTGCACGTCGTCATTAAAGACCGGGAACCGGTCACGATAACGATTTAACACCGCAGCCGCATCGGCTCTGCCAAAATCTTCAAAGTGCAAATAGAGCCGCGGGAATAGCTTCTCGACCGCCTGAACAAAACGCTCCACAAACGCATTGTACTGCTCGCCGTAAATTCTCGGATGACGGTTTCCCAAGTAGAACTTGTCCTGCAGAAGCGACTCGCGATTTGTGCCGCAGTCCAACACAACCGGAAGAATGCAGGACGGATCAATGCCGGCCGCCGCGGTATAGACCATCAGCTTTCCGACCGCAATGTCCACTCCGTTCGTACCCCAGTCCCCAATGCCCAAAATTCCCTCAGCATCCGTTGCGACAATCAGGCGTATCTCTCTGCCTTCCGCAGCGCTTAGGAGGGAAGACTCTATCTCATCCGGACGGTCAATCGAGAGATAGCAGGCATTCTGCGTATCCACAAACTGCTCGCTGTACTTCTCAATACTCTCGGCAATGACCGGGTCGTAGACAATGGGCATGAGCTCTACCAGATGCTCGCGAAATACGTAGTAAAAGAGGGTGCGGTTGTGGTTAAAGACATCCATGAGAAAACGTCTCTCCTCAATCAAGGAACTCTTCTTCTTCATCTCCGCATAGACGCGCTCCGCCTGGAGCTCAATGGTCTCAACCGCCGGAGGCAGCAGCCCCTCCAGCTGATATGCCTTGCGCTCCTCCTGCGTAAATGCCGTCCCCTTGTTGAGGAACGGATCCTTTAAGAGCTCATATCCCGACTTTGTCATATTGAACCTCCTGATTCAAAATCACCGGCAAACTCACTCGAGTCTGTTATCGCGGTTATAACAGATAAATTTCGACATTTCCAACGAATTATCTGTGAAGCCCTGTGTTCCGGTATAAGTTCGGAAGCCCGTTCGTCCCAAAGCCGTTCGGCGCAGGCGCTCCGGTATCTCTCGATTGATACGTGCTGCGCATACTGCCCTCATTTTCACCGCAATGGGCACAGCGAAGCGTTGTGTTTTCTGCCGTTCAGGCTTCTTCCGCGCCCCAGACCTCTTCCGCAATTTCTTTGACGAGGCGAAGCTTTGCAAACTGCTCTTCCTCCGTCAACTTGTTTCCGATTTCGCAGGAGGCAAAGCCGCACTGCGGGCTCAAATACAAATCACGAAGCGGCACATACTGCGAAGCCTCATAGATGCGACGCTTAATAAGATCCTTGGATTCGAGCTCCGGACGCTTGCTCGTGATGAGGCCGAGCACCACCTTCTTGCCGCGCGGAATCTCTTTTAAGCTCGTAAAGTTGCCGGAGCGCTTGTCATCGTACTCCAGGTAAAAGCTCTCCACCTTTTCCTGCGCAAAGACATAAGGTGCCACCTTGTCGTAGGGGCCGCTGCTCGCATAGGTCGAGTGATAATTGCCGCGGCAGATGTGGGTGTTCACGACCAAATCCTCCGGCAAATTCTCGAGGGAGAGGTTATTGACCTTCAGGTAGCGCTCCGCCTCCTGCTCGAGGGTTGCGCCGTCGCCTTCGCGCATCTTCCAGTAGCCCTCCTCATCCACAATCATGCCCCAGGTGCAGTCGTCAAGCTGAATGTTCCGGCAGCCCGCTGCATAGAGGTCGAGGTAGACTCTGTGATAGGCCGCCGCGAGATCGCGAAGCAGCTCCTCCTCGTCCGGATAAAACTCGCGGGTAATCCGCGCATTGTCCTCGCGGAAGAGCTCGGCGAGGGTCTGCGCCGGGGCAGGCAGGGTCTGCTTCGCAATCGTATTCTCGTCCTCAAACTGCTTCACGAAGAGATAGTCCTTGACAATCGGATGATTCTCACCGCTGATTTTTCCCGTCATGCGGCAGGAGCCGTGCGTGGTCTCCTCGCCCTTAAAATAATAGCCGTGGTCCAGCTCAATCTCCTCGATGCCGTTGAGACCCCACATGAAATCGAGGTGCCAGTAACTCCGGCGGAACTCGCCGTCCGTGATCGCGTGGTAGCCGAGTGCCTTCTGCTTCCCGATCAAATCCGTGATGCAGGCATCTTCCACCTTGCGTAGTTCCTCGCGGGAAATCTTTCCCGCATT
>CALLVJ010000222.1 GCA_938010625.1 uncultured Stomatobaculum sp.
AAAAAGATTGTCCTGTACCGTCAGGCAAAAGAAGAGAAGCACCGCAGGATTGTGCTGCCGCGCGGCTGACTGTGATGCGGCAGATTGCGATTCTGGGTGGAACGTTTGATCCCATCCACAATGGTCATTTGAAGCTCGCGGAGGAGGCCTGCTCGCACTTTCCGCTCGATGCCTGCTGGTTCATGCCGGCCGCAGCGCCGCCGCATAAACAGGACAGAAAGCTTGCGCGCTATGCACAGCGCATCCGAATGGCGGAGCTCGCGACAGCATCCTACGAAAATTTTTTTGTCTCAGATTTTGAGGCAAAACGCAGTGGTCTCTCCTATACGAGCGACACGCTGGCGCTGCTCCGCAAAACCTATCCGGACTGTGCTTTTTCTCTGATTCTCGGCGCAGATTCCTTCTTTCAGCTGGAATTCTGGCATGCTCCAGCCGACATCTGCCGCGACGCACGCCTGTTGGTTGCGGCACGGGAATATGCGCGCGAGCACACAAGCCTCAGTGAACATGCACAACGCATCCGGGAAAAATTTGGCGCGCAGATTGAACTGATTTCGGCACCTCTCGTTGATATTTCATCGAGGCACATTCGCGCCCTGCTCGCTGCCGGAAAAAAAAGCGCCGCACAGTATTTACCCGCAGCTGTCTATGAATACATTCAGTCGGAAGGCCTTTACCGCCGCTAGAAAGGAGGCAGGATATCAACCGAAAGGAAATGGCTGAAATACGCCGAAAACTGGAAAAAAGCCTGAGCAACGACCGCTATCAGCACACGCTGGGAGTCGCCTATACGGCAGCAGCGCTTGCGATGCGCTATCAGGCTTCCGTGGAAGATGCAGAACTCGCCGGACTGTTGCATGACTGCGCCAAGGAATATGACAAACAAGAGTTGTTATCCATTGGCGAAAAAGCCGGTATCGTGTTTCACCGAGCAGATCTGGCTGCACCGCAAATCTGGCACGCCATCGTCGGTCCCATTGTCGCAGCGCAGAAATACGGCGTTTCAGATCCGTCCATTCTCTCCGCCATCCGCTGGCATACAACAGGGCGGCGGGAGATGTCCCTGCTCGAAAAAATTGTTTTTACAGCTGACTATATCGAGCCAAACCGCGACCGCGCAGAAAATCTCGCGGAAATGCGGCGACTTGCATTTCAGGACCTTGATTTTTGCATCTATCGCATTACGGAGGACACCCTGCGTTATCTCGCATCAAAGCAGATCTGCGCGGATCAGAAGACAGAAGAGTGCTATCAATGGTTAAAGGAGGCAAAGAACTATGACGACAAATGAACTGGTCGCCTGCGCTGTCACAGCAATGGAAAACAAAAAGGGAACCGAAATCTCGGTCATTGACATCTCCAAGGTCTCAGTTGTCGCCGACTATTTCATGCTCGTCAGTGGAACCAACCAAAAGCAGACGCAGGCGATTGCCGACGAGATTGAGGAGAAGCTCGCAAAACACGAGGTGTTTCCGCGCCAGAAAGAAGGCTATAACAGTGGAACTTGGATTCTTCTTGACTATCAGGACGTTGTAATTCACATCTTCAATGGCAAAGATCGCCGCTTTTACAACCTGGAGCGCATCTGGGCGGATGGCATCACCGTGGATCCAAAGAGTTTTTGCATAGAAGAAGAGGAATGACGAAAGCAGGTAACATAATTCAGTTTTGTAAACTTATCAGGGGGAATTGAATATGGAACAGTTTTTTCAGTTGAAGGAAAACCGCACAACTGTGCGGACAGAAGTGATCGCAGGTATTACAACCTTCATGACCATGGCCTACATTCTTGCCGTCAACCCGAACTTGCTGGGAAAAACCGGCATGGACGGCGGCTCGGTTTTCACAGCAACTGCACTTGCGTCGGCCATTGCATCCTTCGCAATGGCCTTACTCGCGAATCTGCCCTTTGCGCTCTCGGCCGGCATGGGACTGAATGCCTACTTTACCTATACGGTCTGCCTGGGCATGGGATACAGCTGGGAAGTGGCACTCGCCGCTGTCTGTGTAGAGGGTATCATCTTTATCATCCTCTCGCTGACCAATGTGCGAGAGGCTATCTTCAATGCAATTCCAGGCGAACTGAAGCTCGCGGTCTCAGTCGGCATTGGTCTCTTTATCACCTTCATCGGTCTGCAGAATGCGCACATTGTAGGCGATAGTGCGACGCTGGTCACACTGTTTTCCTTCAAGGGCTCAGTCACGGCAGGCACCTTTTCCTCGGAGGGCATTACAGTGCTGCTTGCGCTGCTTGGAATGCTGATCACCGCACTGCTGGTCATCAAAAATGTGAAGGGCAACATTCTCCTTGGCATTCTGATTACCTGGGTGCTCGGGATTCTCTGCCAGCTGCTTGGTTTCTATGTGCCAAACCCGGAGGCCGGTTTTTACAGCCTGATTCCGACTGCCCTCATCGCAATGCCTGCCTCAGTGGCACCGACTCTGTTCAAGCTGGATTTCAGCAACCTCCTGTCGCTGAACTTCGCTGTAGTCGTATTCTCCTTCCTCTTT
>CALLVJ010000223.1 GCA_938010625.1 uncultured Stomatobaculum sp.
GAGCGTTCATAATAGGAACACTTCCCTTTTCTGTTGTATCAGTATGTTTCAATATAGAACTAAAAAACTGGGATTTCAAAAAATGTGGAAAAATTGATTCAAAACAGAACGAAATACGGGCGGATTGTGATGTGAAGGGGGAAAGCGGGCCGCTATACTGGGGACAAATGGACGGAAAATAATCCAAAAGGAGGATTTCGGTATGACAACACCCATGATACTTGCGCTGGCAATTACCGTTCTCATGATCATTCTGATTATGGTGGACAAACTGCCCTTTGGCGCCCCGCCGCTTCTTGCTCTGCTCTTAATGGTGGTGCTCGGGGTCACGGACATCAAGACAGCTTTCGGCGGTTTCTCGAATTCCACGATTGTGATGCTCGCTTCTTTTATGGCGATCATTGCGGCGCTGCAAAAGACCAGTCTGATTGTCCGCTTTAAGGAGACGATGTTTAATCTCGCAGCGCACGGAGGCTTCAAGGCCTATATTCTGCTGATTCTGATTGTCATGCTGGGCTGCAGCCTCTTTGGCACAGGCTCTACTGCCTACTATGTCCTGGTAATTGGATTGCTCTCGAATTTGCCCGACTCGAAGGCATTGCCCCCGTCCCGCGTTTTGATGCCCGCAGGCTTTGCGGCGAATCACCCGCTGCTTCCGTTTAACACAGCGCTTCAGTACGGCATTGTGATTGCAGTGCTGCAGAGCGTCGGTATTACGACCAATGTAAATTTAATGAAATTTTCGCTGGTGAATCTCTGTCTTTCTCTTGGCTTTTTCGCATGGTGTGTTATCGCTTACCGCATTATGCCGGATCATCCGATCACGAGTCAAAAGGCAGATGAGAGCGGCCTCGAGAAGAAAGTCACGCTGAACAGCCAGAAAGAATTCATTACGTATGTGAGCTTTGTGATTGCTGTGGTCGGCATGGTGCTGCAGAGTAAAATTGGCGATGCAGGTTATGCGATTACAGCTCTCGCCGTCGGCATTCTGCTGATTGCAGGCGTGCTGAGTTTCGATGAGATCAGAAGTGCGATCAGCGCCCCGATTATTCTGATGTCCGCCGGCGTCATTGGAATTGCCGATGCACTCGGCAATACGGGTCTCACAAATCTGGTCGGTGAGACCGTCGCAAATATGCTCGGCAGCAATGTGAATCCCTTTGTCCTGATCTTTGCCTTCTGCATCCTGACCAGTGTGCTCGCGACGCTGACCGGTTCTACCATTGGAACGGTCTATGTGTTTGCGCCGATGGCGATTGCAACCTGCGTGAATCTGGGACTTGACCCGACCGCTGCGGCGGCAGCCATTGTGGTTTCGGGCTGGTGCGGACATTTCCTTCCGATTGACGGGATGCCGGCCATGATTATGGGAGCAGGCAATTATAAGATCGGCGAGTTCTGGAAATTTACGGTTCCGCAGTATTTCATCCGTCTGCTCGCACTGACAGTCGGCGCGGTGTTGCTGTTCCCGATGAAGTGAGGTAATCTATGAAAAATCAGTTTGCGCTGGAACATATCGGCATCAATACGGCAAGTCCCAAAGAAGCAGAGCAGCTCGCAAAGCTCTTGTCGCTCCTCTTTAATCTGGAACCCCGTCACGGCCAGAAATCGGAATTTGCGGGCCCCTACTTTGAGTGCATGAAGCAGCCCTTTCTCGGCAGCAAAGGACATGTTGCGATGCGCACCGAGAACCTGCAGTGCGCGATGGAAGAACTCAAGGAAAAAGGCTTTTCCTTCCGCATGGAGACTGCCGCGTATTTTGAGGACGGCAGCATCAAAAATGTGTACCTTGACGGCGAGTACGGTGGTTTTGCAATTCACATCATGCAGAAATAAAACACTCTAAAGCCCCCACCCCGGGCAGCCTTCTGTGAAATAATCGATGTTACTGGTCGAGTAGAATTGGATTGATAGACGGTTTGCACCAGAATAAAGTGTTTGTGTCAATATCCAAAAAGAAGTTCTGACGGAAATTTTCGCACAGAACTTCTTTTCGGCTTGCGTAAATATACTTATTCCTCTTCCTTCGCCATCTTTTCCGGCTGGAAGACTTCGTCAAAGCGCTCTTCCGTGAGGAAGCCGAGCTTTACGCAAGCTTCTTTTAAGGAGATGTTCTCCCTGAACGCGAGCTTCGCGGTCTTTGCCGCGTTCTCATAGCCGATGTACGGGTTCAGGGAGGTCACGAGCATCAGGGAGCGGTGCAGGTTCTCGCGCATCTTTTCGCGGTTCGGCTCTATGCCCTCACAGCAGTGGATGCGGAAGGAGCGCATGGAATCCGCGAGGAGACGAGCGGACTGCAGGTAGTTGTAGATCATGACCGGCATGAACACGTTCAGCTCAAAATTACCCTGGCTTGCCGCAAAGCTGACCGCGCTATCGTTTGCCATAACCTGAACCGCGACCATCGTGACGGACTCGCACTGGGTCGGGTTCACCTTGCCGGGCATAATCGAGGAGCCGGGCTCATTCTCCGGGATATGGATTTCGCCGAGGCCGCAGCGAGGGCCGGAAGAGAGCCAGCGGATGTCGTTCGCAATTTTCATGAGATCGGCCGCAAGTGCTTTCAGAGCGCCGTGGGAGGCCACGAGTTCCGACTTGGAGGTCAGCGCGTGGTACTTGTTCTCTGCCGTGCGGAAGGGCTTGCCGGTGAGCTCGGAAACAGCCTTTGCCGCCTCGGTGTCGAAGCCCTTCGGTGCATTCAGGCCGGTGCCGACAGCGGTGCCGCCGAGCGCCAGAAAGGAGAGCGGCGGAATGCTCGCGCGAATCAGCTCGCGGTCGGTCTCGAGAGAGCTTCTCCAACCGCTGATTTCCTGGGAGAAGGAGATCGGAACCGCATCCTGGAGGTGGGTTCTTCCGGACTTCACAATGCCCTTATAGCGGGTCTCAAGCTCCCGGAAGCAGGCAATCAGCGCGTCAAGCGAGGGCAGGAGCTTATCTTCCAGGGTGAGGACCGCTGCAATGTGCATCGCGGTCGGGAAGGTGTCGTTCGAGCTCTGCGACTTGTTGCAGTCATCGTTCGGGTGCAGAAGCTTCTCACCGGCGAGCGCGTTGCCGCGGTTTGCAATCACCTCATTCACGTTCATGTTGGACTGGGTGCCGCTGCCGGTCTGCCAGACGGCGAGCGGAAAGTTGCCCTGTAATTTGCCCGCGCGAATCTCTTCGCAAACCGTGGAAATCAGTTGTTCCTTCTTCTCATCGAGGACACCGAGGCGGAAATTTGCGAGAGCAGCGGCCTCTTTCAGATAGGAAAAGGCTGTGATGACTTCGGCGGGGATCTTTTCCTCTCCGATTTCAAAATTCTGGAAGCTTCGCTGTGTCTGTGCGCCCCAGAGCTTGTCTGCGGGGACCTTGACTTCCCCCATAGAATCATGTTCGATGCGGTAATCCATTGAGGTACCTCCTTCTTCTTGCACTCCTTTGTCGTATTGTAACAAAAAAAAGAGGCGCTGGCGAGATTTAAGCGTTAAAATGGCAGAAAGGATACCGGAAAGGAAGGGAGGAGGTAAAAGCATGTGGCTTTTTTTTGCGCTGCTCTCGGCTGTGTTTGCGGCGCTCACGGCGGTGCTCGCAAAAATCGGCATCGACGGGGTCAACGGAACCCTCGCGACGGCAATCCGCACGGCGGTGGTGCTCGTAATGGCCTGGGGCATGGTGTTTCTCACGCATGCGGGGCAGGGGATTTCTGAGATTAGTCAGAAGAGCTGGCTGTTTCTCATTTTGTCGGGACTTGCGACCGGAGCTTCCTGGCTCTGTTACTACCACGCGCTGCAGCTGGGGCGCGTGAGTCAGGTCGCGCCGATTGACAAGCTCTCAATTGTATTCACGATTTTCTTTGCAGTTCTTTTTTTGCGGGAAGAACTCACGCCGAAAAGCGCTCTCGGCTGTGTGCTGATTGCGCTCGGTGCGGTGCTCATGGCACTGTGACGACTACGCGCGCGAAGAAGCAGATCGGGAATTACGGTTAAGTTTACATAATGTGCTTGCGGTAAGAAGGCGCAACACAAACGAAACAGCAGCAGCCCCACGAAGCGGACTGCTGCTGTTTTCATGCTCGGAAACGCTTATTTTTTTTCGGGGGCTTTTTTCGCGACTTTTCGCGTCACCTTTTTGGCGCTTGTCTTTTTCTCTGTGGTCTTTTTGGCAGTCTCTTTCTTCACAGTCTTTTTCTTTTCTGGTGTTTTTTCGCTGCTCTTTTTCTTTTCGGCGACCTTGCCGACTGCCTGTTTTTTATCGGCTTTCTTGACCTTGCTGACTGTGGTTTTGACAGGCAAAGGCAGTGCCGGGAGTTCAACCAGTGTAGATTCCTCTTTTGCGCCCGTGTGCTGCAACATTCTGGCTCGAAGCTCAAGCGGCAGACCAAAGAGGGAAATAAAGCCGTCAGCGTCGCGGTGGTGATAGAGGGAGCCGGTCGTGAAGGAGGCAACATCCTCTGCATAGAGTGAGAAGGCAGAGCTTGCACCGGCGCGAATCAGATTTCCCTTATAGAGGCGCAGTTTGACATCGCCGCTCACGGTGCGCTGTGTGCTCGCAAAGAAGGCTTGCAGAGCTTCGCGGAGCGGCGTGAACCACTTGCCCGCATAGAGGAGAGAGGCATACGTTTCACTGAGAGCGCGTCTGGTCTCAAGGGTCTCACGGTCCAGAACCAAAGCTTCGAGGCAGTGCTGCGCCTCGAGAAGAATCGAAATGCCCGGAATTTCGTAGATGCCGCGCGCCTTCATGCCGACCACGCGGTCTTCCATAATGTCAAAAATGCCGATGCCGTTTTTGCCGCCGATTTCATTCAGCCTGCGGAGCAGATCGGAGAATTTCATGCGCTTGCCGTCAAGGCTAACCGGCACGCCCTCCTCAAAGCCGAGGCTCAGCAGCGTCTCGGTATCAGGCGCCTGCTTCGGCGAGACGCCGAGCAGCAGAAGTTCTTCAAACATGGGCTCCTGTGCGGGATCCTCAAGCTCCAGTCCCTCGTGGGAGCTGTGCCAGAGGTTTTGGTCGTGCGAGTAGGAGTGGCTCGCATCAAAAGGAAGGTCGATGCCCTTCTGGCGACAGTAGGCAATTTCATCCTCGCGGGACTGGAAGGGCCAGAGCTCTGTCATGCGCCAGGGCGCGATGACCTTAAGTTCCGGCGCAAGCGCCTTGACGCTGAGTTCAAAGCGCACTTGGTCATTGCCCTTGCCAGTCGCCCCGTGGCAAATGGCGACGGCGTCCTCCTTGCGGGCGAGCTCGACGAGTTTTTTTGCGATCAGCGGGCGGGACAGCGCGTTGCCGAGCAGAGCGGCGCGATCGACGCAGACGCCGGATTGCAGGCAGGGCAGGACATAGTCGTCGGCAAAACTGTCCTTTTCGTCGAAGAGATATAGCTTGGAAGCGCCGGCGAGTTTTGCGCGCTCCTCCAGGTCGTGTAGTTCGCTGTCCTGGCCGCAGTCGACACAGCAACAGATGACTTCATAGTCAAAGTGCTCCCTGAGCCATGGGATAATCGCTGTGGTGTCCAAGCCACCGGAATAAGCAAGAACAACTTTTTCTTTCGTCTTTGCCATGAAAATCCCCTTTCAGACAGGTGGTGTGATAGCAATATGATTTATTAACCGTACAACGATTTTTGAAAAGACGCAAGTGTTAAATGCGTCATG
>CALLVJ010000224.1 GCA_938010625.1 uncultured Stomatobaculum sp.
CTTCGACCTCGACCGGGCCGTTCATGCCCTGCGCCGAGGCAGTCGCGGTGACAGCGTTGTCCGGAATGTCCTTTTTCGCGACGCCGCCCTTGTGTGCAGTGTTCTGCATGAGGTGCTGCATCAGCAAAATCGGAAGTATGATGCCGATCAGAATCAAGAGATATGGCAAAAGGCTTCGCTTCTGTTTCATATGATATCCTCCCAGTATTGTTATTTTTTTATCATAACATAGAGAAGGCCTTCTGAACATGTGAAAAACAGGAAGATTTTTGCTAAAATGCAGAGAATGGAAGCGGCTGTCACGGCAGCTTGTGCGGTGGGTCAGCGTGAGAACTTAGGGATAAAAAACAGCAGCAGGAGGGGCAGGGAATCTATGGGAGAAGCGAATGCACAGAGAAAAGACAAGATGAAACGGCCACGTCTTGCGTGGCTTGATGTCTGGAGGGGCCTGGCAGTGCTGAATATGTGTCTGTATCACGGGATCTGGGATCTGGTCTACTATTTCAGATTGCCAGGTTTCGACTGGTATAGCGCTGTGCCTGGCTATATCTGGCAGCAGTGCATCTGTTGGAGCTTTATTTTTTTATCGGGTTACAGCTATGCGCTCGGGCAGAACAAGTTCCGGCGGGCGGCTACCATCCTGTTTGCAGGTGTGCTCGTGGAGGCAGTCGCCGGCGCCTGGCAGCAGGAAATCCATTACGGTATTCTGAGTTTCCTTGGACTCTGGCAACTGTTGCTCGTTTTGCCAGAGGACTGGCTGGCGCGGCAGATGCGCCTTCGCTCCTGGCAGCAGATCGGGCGCCTTGGCTTTGTTCTGAGCGCTGTTTTATTTTTCTTATGCCGAAATGTGAACCAGGGGAATCTCGGTTTTGAGAGCGTGCGTCTCGTCACACTACCGCGAGAGCTGTATCACAGTAACTTCACGGCCTGCCTCGGCTTTCCGCCTGCAGAGTTTGAATCCCTTGACTATTTTTCACTGCTTCCCTGGGGCTTTTTATTCCTCGCGGGCTATTTTCTGTCGCAGTACCAGGCAGAGCAGCGGCGCGATGCCGAGGCGGCAGCGAAACGGGCAGAGTGCGCACCGGCGGCGCCGGTCGAGGCGATTACGCTTGGCGATGTCCTGGTGCAGCGCATCCGGGAGGGGCACCCGGGGAAGTGTCTCGGCCAGTTGTTTGCTTTCCTCGGAAAAAGGGCGCTGCTGATTTACCTCTTGCACCAGCCCGTGCTGATGGCGGTCTTTGAACTGATCGGAAAATTTCGGCACTGAACAGGACGGAGAGAACAGGTCTTGCGATTCGGCGGCTCAGCGCGAGACCAGTGCCAGTTTGATGAGCACCAGGACAGTGAGGTGCAGCGGATAGTAGAGATAAAAGAACCACTGGGAGATCTTCGCACGGCGCGCTGCAGTGCCCGCCGGGGTCTTTTTTGCTGTGTCTTCACGATCTGCGCGCGGATCCGGGCGCGTGAAGGAGGGCTCAGCCGGGTAGGCGATGAGAAGTGCGAGGAGCGGCCCGAGGTTCACGCTGAAAATCCCAAAGAGGAGAAGTGGGAGCGGGTATTTACATACCAAGCCGAAACTCAGCGCATTAATGGAGAGGCCTATGCTCGCGAAGTAAAAGGCGAGCAGCTTTTTTGTCTTGACGCCGCGCGCGCGGAGAAAGAGCAGCACCATTGCAGGAGCGAATGCAGACCAGTCGCAAAAGAAGGTACAGACTGCGAAAAGCAGCACAAGGAGCGGTGTGCGGTAAGGGCTCCCCTGCCATTTTTCTGTGATCAGTAAGATCAGGAGGCAAAAGGAGAGCGAAAAGAGCATGTTCAGCTGAAATGGAATGTGGAACGCAAGCCAGAAAGGCAGCTGCGAGAGGACAGCCGTCAAGAGGAGACGCTTTAGATATTCGCGCCTTGAATGGGTATAGAAGTAGCCATCCACGAGATACATGCACATGACAGGCGCAGTGAAGTAGCCGAGCCCCGTGAGCGTCATGGCAAGCGGGCTGCTGGCGCTCAAGAAGATATGGGCAAAGTGGTTGCAGGTCATAAAAAGCAGGGCGAGGAGCTTGGTGCGGGAACGGGAATCAGTAAACATGTGGAACCTCCAACAGCAGGGAAGGGATTGCAAATCGCGAATCGCAGGTGACATGCCACCAGTATAGTACAGAAAGTATGTTTGAGCTACTGGTGAGGAATCCCCTTGTCGTCTTCCTCTCGCGCGACTCTCTACAACATGCTATACTAAATCATATACGATATTGAAGGAGATTTCAGATTCAGAGCGCTGAGCGCGCAGAAATGAGGAAACGATATGAATGCAATGGTTATTTACTGCAGCAAAACCGGCAATACAGAGAAAATTGCAAAGCGCATTGCGCAGGATTTTGAATGCCCGCTGTTAAAGGTTGAAGCGGATGTGCTCTACGGCGGATTTTTCTCTGCCTGCGCGCGTGTGATCGCCGATCGCCTGCAGAAAAATCTGCCGAAGTCGATCACAGAGACGCCGGACATTGAGAGCTGCGATACGCTGTTTCTCGGTTTCCCGATCTGGTGGGACGATATGCCGGACTACTATAAGGAATTTCTTGGAAGACTTCCGGCGGATGGCAAGCGTCTGATTCCGTTTGCAACTTCTGGCCGCTCGGATATGAGCCGCGCAATGGAGAGCCTCCGGGCGCTTTTCCCAAATGCCGAGATTCAGAATCCGTTCCAATACAGTGTGACCCAGCGCGATGACTATGTGCTCTGGAAGCGAGAAGTCTCGGAGGATGAGGCCGCCGAGGAAGCCATCCGTTGAGACTGATTTTTCTTGGAATCGCGCCGGAACTATTTGAGAGCTTTCTGAACTCGCATGTGGTGCAGCTCGCAAGGCGGCAGGGGCACAAGGTCGAGGCGGTGGATCTCCGCGACTTTGCAGATGGAAGTTTTCGGCAGGTCAGCGATTCGCCCTTTGGCGGCGGCAGAGGAGTGATACTTCGCGCACTGCCTATATTCCGCGCAGTTGCGGTGCTGACCGGGCGGCGCCTTTGGGAGAGAACCGGACGTTCCGGCGGCGTGAACGGAACGCTCGTCGCAGCACTCGCGCCGGCTGGCGTGCCCTTTGTCCAGCAGACAGCGCACCGCTATGCGGCGCTCGATACCTTGGTGCTTCTCTGCGGGCGTTTTGAGGGCATTGATGAGAGGGCGCTCCGCGCGGCAGATGAGCGCATTTCGACGGGCGACTATATTGTGACAGGCGGCGAAATTCCTGCGATGGCAGTCGCAGATGCGACGCTTCGCCTTCTGCCAGGCGTTTTGAAAGCGGGGAGCGCGGAGGAGGAGTCCTTTGAGACAGGTCTCCTTGAATATCCGCAGTATACGCAGCCCGCCGAACTCTTTGGCCAGAAAGTGCCGGAAGTTCTGCTCTCCGGCGACCACGCAAAAGTGGCAGCCTGGCGGCAGGCAGAGGCAGTGAAAGCGACCGTGCGCTTTCGTCCGGATTTGCTGGAAAAGATTGACCTTGACCCGCAAACGAGATAGAATTGGCAGGTATGACGACAGATGATACTTCGCTTTTTTTCGCCCCGTGAGCGAGTGCTCACGGGGCGTTTTTCAGCGGTATGCTCACAGTACAACAGGGAGGTTTTATTGATGAAGAAGAACAGACTGGCAGCAGCAGCGCTCTTTGGACTTATGGCAGTGGCACTTGCGGCCTGCGGGGCAAAGGGAGGCAGCACTAAGAGCGACAGCACAGCGGCAAACAGCAATGCAAAGGTGTATAAGGTCGGCATTCTCCAGTTCATGGATCATCCTTCACTGAATCAGATTGAGCAGAATGTGGAGAAGGAGCTCGACGCACTCTCGACCGGCGATGTGCGCTATGAGTACAAGCCCTATACGCTGAACGGCCAGGGCGATTCCGCAACCCTGAACCAGATGGCAGCAAAGCTGCTCGACGACAAGGTGGATGTGATCATTCCGCTCGCGACGCCGGCGGCGCAGATTGTGCAGTCCACGGTCGAGGGCAATTCGAACACACCGATTGTGTTCTCGGCAGTCTCCGATCCGGTCGGCGCAAAACTCGTACAGGATCTGAATGCGCCAGGCGGCAATATCACCGGCACTTCGGATAGTCTGAATACCGATGCGATTATGGAACTTATACTCGCGACGAAGCCGGAGACCAAGTATGTGGGGCTTCTCTACTCGAAGAGCCAGGACAGCTCCGAGAAGCCGATTGCGGACGCAAAGGCTTTCCTCGACGCCCATGGCATCCGCTACATTGAGAAGACCGGCACGACGAACGACGAGATCAATGCGGCAGTCGACGCGCTGATCGCCGAGAAGGTCGATGCGATTTTCACGCCGACCGACAACACGGTGCAGACGGCAGAGCTCTCGTTCTATGAGAAGTTGATTCAGGCAAAGATTCCGCACTTTGGCGGCGCGGATTCGTTTGCCTTAAACGGCGCTTTTGTGGGCTATGGCGTTGACTATGCCGAGCTCGGCAAAGAGACTGCAGATCTCACAGCGGAAGTCTTAAAGGCGGGCAATGCGGGCAGTGTTCCGGTCAAGACCTTTGACAACGGCATTGCGACGATCAACACCGATACAGCAAAGGCACTCGGCTATGACCTAGAGACCTTGAAGAAGGACTTTGCACCGCACAGCACGGCGGTCAATGAGATCACGACGAAAAAAGAATTCGAGAAGAAGTAAGGAGACGCCGTGGGAAGTTTTTTGACGCCGGTTATGGTGCGGACAGCGCTGGAGGTCGGCCTGATTTATGCGATTGTCGCGCTGTCGCTCTTTATCAGTTTCAGCATTTTGAATATCTGCGATCTCTCGACAGACGGCTGCTTCACGCTGGGCTGCGCAGTCGGCGCAGTCGTGACCATGGCGGGGCATCCGCTGCTCGCCATTCCGGCGGCAATGGCAGCGGGCGTGCTCTCGGGCGCAGTGACGGCGCTTTTGCAGACGAAGCTCGGCGTGCCGAGTATACTCGCGGGCATTATTGTGAACACGGGGCTTTATACCGTGAACCTCGGCGTCATGGGCTTTTCCTCGAATGTCTCGATTTTCGGCACGGAGACCATTTTTTCACTCTGGGGCAGGCTTTTTGACGGTACGCCGCTCGGCGACTGGTCGCGGAGCATTCTGCTTCTCGTCTTAATTGTGCTGATCTGCTTGGCGCTCAACTGGTTTTTGAAAACTCGGATGGGCCTTTCAATACGGGCGACCGGCGACAGCATGGCGATGGTGCGCGCCTCCTCGATTGACCCGTCGTTTATGATTATTGTGGGGCTCTGTTGCTCGAATGCGCTGACTGGCCTCGCGGGCTCGCTTTTTGCGAGCTATAACAAGTCCGCGGACATCAACCTCGGAACAGGCATGGTCACGATTGCACTCGCTGCGTTGATCATAGGTGAGACCCTGTTTGGCAGGCGGCGCATGCCGATCCGGATTATCGGCGTCGTGATCGGCTCCTGCCTGTACCGCTTTATGATTTCGATTGCGCTCCGCTTAAATGCGCCGACGGAGGCCTTTAAGCTGGTCTCGGCGCTGATTGTCGCGATTGCGATTGCGGCGCCGGAGGCGCAGCGCGCCCTCGCCCTGCATCGCCGGAAACAGGCGGCAATGCGACGGCGGAGAGAGAGAGG
>CALLVJ010000225.1 GCA_938010625.1 uncultured Stomatobaculum sp.
TGGCGCTCCGCTCGTAGCTCTGATAGCCCGCCTTATCCTGTATTGTCAAAAAACGGAGCACTCCATTCTCTTCTACCGTTGCCCGCAGCTCGTGCAGAACGCCGTTCAGTGTCGCAAGCAGAATGGTTCCCGGATAGGCGGCCTGCGTCTCAGCTGCGAGCGCTCCAAAACTTGTTCCGGCGGGAACATGGAGTGGCTTTCCGTCCAGTGTAAGTTCAAAGGTCTGTCTCATCTCTCACTCCTATCTTTCCTTCTAAAACTGTTTCAGGATCTGCGTGATCAGATTCACGCTGCTTTGCAGTTCACGGCGCTTTGCAATAACGGCCTCTTTTGTGTTCTGCCGAAGATTCAGAAGAATCCGAAGCTCTTTCAGATAGCGCGAGTGCAGATAGTCGCGGAGCACAGGATCCCGCCGTTCTAATAATTTGGGGCCAAAGCGCCGCGAGGCCTCCAGTGAAAAACCGTGTTGCAGCGCCTCCTGATAGGCAGCCTCGCCATTTCCGTTCTCACAGACCAGAATTAAATAGTATTTTCCATCTGCAAAGAGCAGCTGCTCTTCCACAAGCTGAAAGTTGTGCGTCGCAAGATATGCCCGAAAAGCTTTCCATTCGGTGTGCGGCGAGAACAAATAGCGCTTCACACCTTCCCGGAAAGCAGGACCTGGCAGACCGTTTTCTGCGAGACCGCGCGTCAGAATATTCTGCATGAGCTGCCCGCCCATCCCCGCAATCAGCACACAATCCGCTTCACCAGGCAAAAGGGCGGAAAAACCATCGGACTGCCGAAGCGAAACGCGTTCGGAGAGCCCGAACAGCGCAAGATTTGCCGCGGCACGTTTCAGCGGCCCTGCACCAATATCCAGTGCAATGGCATTTTGGATGCGGCCACGCTGCAAGAGCTCTGCCGGAATCCAGGCGTGATCCGTTCCGATATCCGCGAGAACGGAATCCGCAGGTACCAGGTCGGCGAGCGCCTGTAGGCGCGCTGATAAATGTAATTGCACTTCTCCCATTTTCTACCTCCGGATTGTAAGTTTCAAATGCTGGAGCGCTGCCTTTTCCCGCATGGCTGTCTGCAATTCCTCCGCAGTGCTGCTATTTCGCAATTTCTGGTCGGCTGCATCTTTTCGTATGCTGCGAATGCAGTCGAGAATCGCCTGATCTTTCTCAGCGGTGGAGAGTGTCTCTCCTGGTTCTGTGTGAAAAACAGCAGCTGCCTGGCTTTCTTTTGCACTGTCTTCTACATAGTCATTCAAAAGCGAGCCAATATCTACTTTGCCGATCTGCAACATCGCAAATAGTTTGACTGCGAGTTCCTGGTAAAAGGGATCTGTGAAATCAGACGGAGAAATCCACCCGGAAAGCTTCGGAAACAGCTCGGTTTCCTCTGCGAGCAGACCGAGCAACAGCTTCTGGCTCTTATCGGTCGCGGTCTCCTTTTTTTTCTGTGAGCTGCGCTGCATTTCCGAGTTTAGAAGGGGGGACGGCCTGTTTTGCGCTGCCATCCTGGAAGCCCCCACCCGGTTGACCAGCTGCCTGAGCGCTTCAACCGGAATCATCTGTTCTCTTGCGACAGCATCAATATAATTATTTCGCTCGAGCGGTTCAGAAAAGCCTGCGAGCAGAACTGCAATTTCTTCATAGAAGCTCGTTTTTTCAGCCGGATCCTGCAGGTCATGCTGCGCAGCCAGGATCTGCACTTCCCAGAGGACAGCATTGCTCGCTGTCCGAATGCGTTCTTCATAGGCATCCCGCCCGAGTGCTTTGATAAATTCATCCGGATCTTTGTAGGGCTTCATTGAGAGAACTCGGGGCTGCAGCAAAGCGCCTCGAATCATGGGAATCGCACGGCGCGCTGCCTGAATGCCCGCGTTGTCCGAGTCATAACTTAAAATCGCAACTTTCACATTGGATAGTGTTCTCTTGATCTGCAGAATCTGCTGCTCGGTGAGCGCTGTCCCGAGAGAAGCGACTGCGCTCGCAAAACCTGCCTGGTGCAGCGCAATCACATCCATATAGCCCTCGCAGAGAATGACATAGTCCTCACGCTTTCGCCGCGCATAATTGAGTCCATAGAGATTTCTGCTCTTGTCAAAGAGCTTCGTCTCCGGAGAATTCAGGTATTTCGGCTCGCCGTTTCCCATAACGCGGCCACCAAAGGCGATGACACGGCTGTTGCTGTCCATAATCGGAAACATCACGCGGTTCCAGAATTTATCCCGGGCGCCCCGCTCTTCAATCGTCACAAGACCTGATTCGCGCAATTCTGCGTCCGAATATCCCTTGCGCTTCAAAAAGTGATACAGTTCTCCCGGGCGCTTACTCGAAAAGCCAAGGCCAAAATGCCGTATGGTCTCGTCGCTAAGTCCTCTTCCCTTTAGATATTGGTAGGCCTGCTGTCCTTCTTCGGTATAAAGCAGCTGATAAAAATGAGTTGCTGCGACCTTATGGATTTCCAGCAGACGTTCCTTTAAGCTCCGCTCCTGTCTTTCTTCTCTGCTCGCTTCCCGCTCCGGCAACTGCATCCCAGCACGTGAGGCGAGGGCGCGCAGAGCCTCTGGGAAAGACAGATTTTCATAATCCATCACAAAGCCAATGACATTTCCGCCCTTTCCGCAGCCAAAGCAGTGATACGTCTGGCGATCCGGAGACACGGAGAAAGAGGGCGTTTTTTCCGAATGAAAGGGACAAAGCCCCACATAGGTCTTTCCTCTCCGCTTTAGAGCGAGGTGCTCAGACACAAGATCCACAATGTCATTTCGCGCGCGAACTTCTTCAATAACCTCTTTGGAATAATACAAGTTAAACCTGCTTTCTTGATACAAATGCCTATAACACCGTCCAGGCGCGCGGCACAAAGAGCTCCTGGAAGATGCGGACAGCATATTGGTCACTCATCCCCGCAATATAGTCGCAGACAGTTCTCTCGATGGGCTCGCCAAGTGTGGTCATAAAATACTGATATTCCTCCGGCATTTGTTCCGGATGCGCCAAAAAATATTCGTAGAGATGCGCAATCATGGCCTCCGCCTTGCCCTCTTCCGCCTTTGGCGCACTGCCGCGATACACATGCCGAAAGAGCCATTCCCTGAGCTGCATCATAATCTGAAAGCGCTCTGTGCTCATGTTGACAATATTGGCGTCGAGACTGGTATGAATTACATCCCGTATCATACAATTCAGACGATCCCGCACGCTGTGACCCAGCGCATCTGTGAATTCGGCCGGGATGTCCTCTTCCCGGAAAATACCTGCGCGGATAGAGTCATCAATATCGTGGTTGATGTAGGCAATCTTATCGGCGAGACGCACGACAGCTCCCTCATAAGTCCGCGGTGCGCTGTGCGTTCCGTGGTTCCGGATGCCATCCCGCACCTCCAGCGTCAGGTTGAGCCCCTTGCCGCGTTTTTCCAGGAATTCGACTGTTCGGACGCTCTGGACACTGTGCTTAAAGCCACCCGGGCAGAGTCCGTTCAGAACGCGCTCTCCGGCGTGTCCAAAAGGCGTATGTCCGATGTCATGCCCCAGCGCAATGGCCTCCGTAAGTGTCTCATTGAGGCGCAGGCACTTCGCAATGGTGCGCGCAATTTGCGAGACCTCAAGTGTATGCGTGAGCCGCGTGCGGTAGTGATCTCCCTCTGGCGCGAGAAACACCTGTGTCTTATGTTTCAGACGGCGAAACGCCTTGCAGTGCAGAATGCGGTCGCGATCGCGCTGAAAACAGGGGCGCAAATCATCCTCCGTCTCTAAGCGGTCTCTTCCGACTGAATCCCGGCTGAGCGTCGCATACTTCGATAAAAAGCGGCTCTCTTCCTCTTCCAGCTCTTCTCGTATGGTCATATCATTGCCTCCCCTCCTGCTCTTTTACTATTTCATTCTATCAGAAAAAGCACCGGATTACCCGGTGCTTTCTTCGTGCAGAGAAAGGGACTTGAACCCTCATGACATTGCTGTCACACGGACCTGAACCGTGCGCGTCTGCCAATTCCGCCATCTCTGCGAACAAAGGAAATTCTACCAGAGAGGCGAAATGCTGTCAATCACTTTTTTGTTTTACGATTCTCTTGCAATTCTCTCGTCCCAACTCCCATCCGCCTTCAGAAGATAACCATCCGGAGATCTCTGGCTTTTCAGCATTCTTCCCTGGGTGCCATCCGAAACGGTGTGGAAATAATACCATCTGCTGTCAATTTGCTGCCATCCAATCCGCATAGCACCCTTTGTGCCATCAGAGACAGGATTCAAATAATACCATTCTCCTGTTTTGTCCTGAATCCAGCCAGAACGCATAGCGCCAGAACTGTCCATAAAATACCAGTTTCCGTCGACATTTGCCCAGCCGGTTACCATCTTGTTACTGTCGTCAAAGAGATACCAGTTCTCTGAGAGATATGCCCACGCAGATTTCGCCGGTGTGCCATCAACATCCAGCTGCCATCCAGTTCCTGTTTGCTTCCAGTTGCCATGGCGATAGATTCTTCCATTGGTCTGTATATAAGAATACGGATGCGAGGAACTGCTGCCATTTCCGAAAACAGAACTTCTGTGTCCACGGCGAGAAGCGCCCGCGCTGCCGCCGCCGGAATGCCTGGAACTTCCGCTGCTGCCAGAGTCCGGCGTAGATGGCGTTGCCCGCCCGTTGGGCATCGGAACGGAAGGCGTTGGAACAGAGGGCACTGGAACAGAAGGCGTTGGAACGGAAGGCGTTGCCAGCCCACTGCTGCCAGAACTCGTCTGCACTTGCAAAGTAAAGTTTTCTGTATAGACCCATCCACCGGAATCCGTCGCTCTTACCTGCAAATAGATGCTTGACTCTGTGGCAGCATCCACACTCACGTTATCTTTTAGCTTCAGCTTACCATCGGCGCTGACTTCAAAGCGCGCATCGCTCACAGTATAAGTATGTGTGTCTCCAACATTGAGATCAATCGTCGTAAGCTGTCCTACAACTTCGCCCGGTCGGCCTGCTGTCAGTACATTGTTGGACAGTGTTATTTTTTTCGGAGGCTGGTTCTTAGGCCTTGTCACCTCTATCGTAAAAGCTTTCGTCAGCGAGGCACCAAGTGCATCCGTTGCAGTTACATGGAGGGTTATTGTTCCCACCGAGCCAAACGGGATATAGTTTTCGCCTTTTAGACGCAGCAGATTATCGTATACAATTTCAAAGCGCGGATCATCGACGGTGTATGTGTGCAGATCTCCGATATCTGGATCCGTGGTGCTAAGGAGCCCTACTTCCGCCAGATATTCATTGCTGTAGATAAACAGCGGATTGAGCGTGATATCCGTCGGCGCGTGATTTGCATAGTTTACCGGCAGAGTGGGGGGACTGACGGCATTTTCCGCATTTCCAGCTTTATCTATATACTGAACCCGCACGGTAATTTCTTTTCCAGTATCTGCTGCTGTCGGGATATAACTGGACTGTGTCGCGCCGCCAATGGCTGTTCCATCCGCATACCACTGGTAGGAGGAAATCGCTGACGCCGGAACCAGTACGGAATTATGGACGTGAAGTTCTCCATAATCACCGTCGTATACCTTGGCGAGTAGTGTCTGTCCGGCATGAGCAATGCCGCGAATATAGACAGCAGACTTGAATATATTATTCTGAATTATATTACTGCTCTCTCCAGTCGTGTCAACAATGTTTCCGCCGTAAATGGTATTGTCGCTGACTGTCACATGGCTTGTCGGATGACGTCCATCGTTGCGAAGCCGAATGCCCCAATGCGTGTCATTTTCTGTGATACTTTGATCATGATAAACGACATTGCCAGTGATCTCACCGCTCTGCAGACCTACCAGATTGATGCCAGTTCTGTTCTCGCGTATGGTGTTGTCAGCAAAAGTAAGATTTGCCGCGACACTGTTTGCATAGTGATTGCCAACCACAAAGCCGGTACTGTTTCCAGCGAATACACAGTTGCGTATTTCGATATCTTTTACAATCGGATGATCCCCTTCGGGCTCTATATCAATTCCGGATTTCGGAGGCGTGCCATCGGAGTGCTTAAATTCTGACTCTAGTATTTTGACATTTTGACCGCCGACAATCGACATTCCCTGACGGCGATTATGGTCGCAGATCACTCTGTAGATGGTGATATTTCTGCTGTCCTCTCCTAAAAACACACCGTCTCCCCAAAATTCGCTGGCATGCAGATTCTCAATGACTACATTGGTCGCATCGGTAATGCGAACGCCATAGCCGGTCTGTCCCAGATTTCCAATGTGCTGGTCGCGGTCGCCAATTAACGTACCGCCGAGGATATGTACATTATTGACATGCGTGATACTGAACATCTGATAGGATCTTTCTCCGTTGGGAATTGCCTGAAGTACAGCGCCGTTCGCCATGCGCACAATGACATTGCTTTTCAGTACCAGCCCTGCCTTTTCATAGCTGTATCCCGTCTGATGCAAGGTATCGATCCTGTAGTGACCTGCCGGGATGTCTACAATGCCTCCGCCTGCTGCTGCAGCTGCATCAATGGCTCTTTGTATTGCCGCGGTATCATCGCTCACACCGTCTCCCACTGCGCCATAGGCCGCGTCGCGCACATTTGCCACAAAGCTGGTCACAGGATCAGGAACATAAACGCCTGTTGACGCTGATGCACTCTGTGAAAAGATGCACAGGAAGCAAAGCAACATTGATAAAAAACATACAGGCCATTTCTTTTTCATTTTTCCACATCTCTCCTTTCCCTCTTCTGTCAGCCTGACAAGCTGCAGACAGTTCTAGTCTATACCTCCGGGCAGAGAAATACAAATAGAAAAGAGCCGATGACAACCCATATCAAGAAGTTAGTCACGGCTCAGAAAAAAGTACTAGTCGGAGAAAAATTTTACTGTTCACCGCCATGCAGCGTTTCTATTTTTTGATTGATTTCCCGCACCAGTTTTTTTTGATGTAAATAAAAGAAATACCAGATTGCAACTGAAAACAACAACTCACACGCAATTATAATGAGCACTGTCCCGATGCCCTGCTCATGTGGAATCCATCCGATCAGCCATGAAGTAATAATCATCACCGTGCAGCCGACGCCCATATGAATCAGCGTCTTTGTGAGCAGCGATAGATTGTCTCTGTCATAGACAACAGATGGAATTCCGAATCCAAGCCCCACGGCAAGACAGCCGAGAGCCATTCTGGAATAGGCGTAGTGCTGCAGAGCAAAACTTCCTCCGCTATAAAAATCCTTTATCACCCCAATGATTACAAAGATGCTCATGGAAATACTGATGCTACACATGACAGCTGAAAGCAAATTTCTATGTTTCTTCATACGCTTACCTCCTCTTCGCTCAGAGCCCCAGATATCGTTTGAAATCCGGGAGATATTTTCTGGAAACATAATCCCGCAGGCCATTTTTCAGCACTAAGACCATGACGCCGCCAAGTCCCGGCGCAGCATAGTCCAACAGTTGTAAATTCATGATTGCGCTCTTTGAAATCCGCATAAAATTTCTGCCGAGCATTCCCTCCAGTTCGTAGAGCCTTCTGTTGCTTTGATACTGTTTCTTTGCCGTATAGATGATTGTTTTTTCATTTTCCACGCGGACCAGATAAATCTCCTCTGGATGAAGCATGACGATCTTGTCGTTTTCTTCTGCAGGCACCAGATCGGCGCGTTCTTCTGCAAGAACAGCCGCTGCGCGGTGAACTTCCGTGGTGAGCTCTCCGGTGTAAATCACGGCGTAGGGGAATTTCAAATCCGGCTGTAATTTAATCTCGACCTTCATGCGGTTTTCTCTCCTCTCTGTATCTGCAGTATAGCGAATGATTTTCTGTTTGTCTTATGATTCACGGCAAGTGGCATGTCGGGAGAGCTCACATGCAGTGTAAGGAAGTCAAGCTGCTGTTGTTGCAACAAAAAAACAGACCCTCATCGCTTGCCCATGCGACAAAAGCCTGTAATTTTCTTGTTTATGCGAGTGCCTTCTTTGCAGTCTCGACGAGCCTTGCAAAACCCTCAGCGTCGTTGATTGCGAGCTCGGAGAGCACCTTGCGGTTCAGAACGACATCCGCTTTCTTCAGACCAAACATAAACTTCGAATAGGAAATCTCGTTCATTCTGCAAGCTGCGTTGATTCTTGCAATCCAGAGCTGACGGAACTGTCTCTTTCTCTGCTTTCTGCCCTCGTACGCCGTGCTCAGCGCTCTCATGACAGTCTGCTTTGCAATTCTGTACTGCTTGGAACGTGCGCCTCTATAGCCCTTTGCGAGCTTCAAAACTCTGTTATGCTTTGCCTTCGCGTGCATCGCGCCTTTCACTCTTGCCATCTTGCTTCCTCCTTCTTCACGTCAAGTCCGATTATAAATACGGCAGAATCTTCTTCATGACCTTCGAGTTCGTGGCGTCGGTCACGATGTCTTTTCTCAGATTTCTCTTGCGCTTTGTGGACTTCTTCGTCAAGATGTGAGACTTATACGCTTTGTTCCGGATCAGCTTGCCGCTACCGGAAACCTTAAAACGCTTTGCTGCTGCTCTGCTTGTCTTTACCTTCGGCATGATACTTTCCTCCTTAGTTCTTCTTTGCGCTCATAAACATGACCAACGTTCTGCCCTCAACTTTTGAGGGCTTGTCGATCACGGCGATATCAGCGAGGGATTTCGCAAAATCATCCAGGATATATCTGGACTGGTTCATGTGCGACATCTCTCGGCCGCGGAAGCGCAACGTCACCTTTACTTTGTTGCCCTTCTCCAGAAACTTTCTGGCAGCATTGGTTTTTGTGGCCAGATCATTCGTGTCGATATTGGGGGACAAACGCACTTCCTTCAACTCAACAATCTTCTGCTTCTTCTTGGCTTCCTTGTCTCGCCGTATCATCTCATAGCGATACTTGCCATAATCGATGATCTTGCAGACGGGCGGTTTTGCCATTGGGGAGATGCAAACCAGATCCAGTTCTGCCTCTTCCGCAATCTTCAAAGCTTCCTGTGAAGACATAATGCCAAGCTGCTCTCCGTCTGTTCCGATGAGACGAACCTCACGGAAACGTACCTGTCCATTGACCAATGACTCGCTGATAGCTGAACACCTCCATTTATGCTGCAGCTGCTGCTGCAAAAAAAGACATGGCAGCAGTTCCTGCCATGTCTAAAGTAAAGGTCATCTCAAAGAATGAATCCACTTTATGAACCCGGGTCACAGATATGTGCCAAGGTGAGGCAAGCCTGCTTTCTTGATAAGTACAACATTGACAGTATAGAGGCGTAGACCTGTGATGTCAAGCACTTTTAGTTGTCTAAAAAGTTTAGTCCTTATCTGTCTGATACTCTTTCGGCACTTCGTTCAGAAGCTCCAGCGGTCTCTCCTCATTCAGCGTCTCGCACATATCGAGGAAAACCGTGAGCGGGACATTTTGAATCTGCTTGTTGGAGCCGCGGACATTCAGGGAAACAGTCTGATCTGCCGTTTCTCTGTCACCTAGCACGAGAATATAAGGCGTCTTGAACTG
>CALLVJ010000226.1 GCA_938010625.1 uncultured Stomatobaculum sp.
AGCGGCGCAGAGGGCAGCAATGGATAAGCGCTTATGAAGGAGAAGCTTTGATGAGTGAGCAGCATGTAGGTAAAGTCGTACAGGTGACGGGCGCTGTGCTAGATGTCCGCTTTGCGGAGGGAGAACTTCCGGCGCTCCTCCATGCGATTGAAGTAGATATGCCGGAGGACAAAAAACTCATTGCGGAGGTGGCACAGCAGATCGGCGATGACACCGTCCGCTGCATTGCGATGAGTTCGACCGACGGTCTGGTGCGCGGCGCCGCCGCGCGCGACTTAAACGGTCCCATCACAGTGCCGGTCGGCGATGCGTGTCTTGGTCGTGTTTTCAACCTGCTCGGCGAGACAGTTGACAACGGACCGGCCGTGGAGACGACAGAGCGCCGCAGCATTCACCGCCCGGCACCCTCGTTTGAAGAGCAGACACCGGCGACGGAGATTCTGGAGACTGGCATCAAGGTTGTTGACCTGATCTGCCCCTATGCAAAGGGCGGCAAGATTGGTCTGTTTGGCGGCGCGGGCGTTGGCAAGACTGTCCTCATTATGGAATTGATTCACAATGTCGCGACGGCACACGGCGGCATTTCGGTCTTTACAGGCGTCGGCGAGCGAACAAGAGAGGGAAATGATCTCTACGGCGAAATGAAGGAGAGCGGCGTTCTCGAAAAGACCGCCCTGGTCTACGGACAGATGAATGAACCGCCGGGTGCAAGAATGCGCGTGGGTCTCTCAGGCCTCACGATGGCGGAGTATTTCCGCGATGAGAGAAATCAGGATGTGCTTCTCTTCATCGACAACATTTTCCGCTTTACCCAGGCGGGTTCCGAGGTGTCGGCGCTGCTCGGACGCATGCCGTCTGCCGTCGGGTATCAGCCGACGCTCGCGACGGATATGGGCGCGCTGCAGGAGCGCATCACTTCGACCAGAAAGGGATCCATCACTTCGGTGCAGGCAGTTTATGTCCCGGCTGATGACCTGACGGATCCGGCACCGGCGACCACGTTCACACATCTGGATGCAACAACAGTGCTCTCGCGCGATATCGCGAGCAAGGGCATTTATCCGGCAGTGGATCCGCTTGATTCGACAAGCCGCATTTTGACACCGGAAGTCGTTGGGGAAGAGCACTATAAGATTGCGAGGGACGTGCAGGAAGTTCTGCAGCGCTATAAGGAACTGCAGGATATCATTGCAATCATGGGCATGGATGAGCTTTCGGAGGCGGATAAGGTCACAGTATTCCGCGCCCGTAAGATTCAGAACTTTCTCTCGCAGAGCTTCTCGGTCGCAGAGCAGTTCACGGGGTTGAAGGGCAAGTACGTTCCTTTAAGGGAGACGCTTCGCGGCTTCCGCATGATCCTGAACGGCGAGTGCGATGAGCTCCCCGAGAGCGCTTTCCTGCTGATCGGCGGCATTGATGAGGCTTTCGAGAAGGCAAAGGCGTTAAAGAACGCGCAGTAAGGAGGAGAGCGCATGGCGAACTTCCATTTGGAAATTGTCACGCTGGACGGGCAAAAATACGCGGGTGAGGTGGAGCAGCTCATGCTTCGCAGCATTACGGGTGACATTGCAATCCTCGCGCATCACACGAACTACTGCACAGCGGTCGGAATGGGGACTGCTAAAGTGCATTTTCCGGACGGCACCGTTCGGGAGGCGGCTTGCGTCGGCGGTATGCTCTCTGTGATGGATGGCATTTGCCGGCTCCTGCCTACAACCTTTGAGTGGAGCGATGAAATTGATCTGGTTCGCGCGGAGGAGGCGAAGCGGCGTGCGGAAGAGCTTCTCAAGGAGAAGCTCTCGGAGGAAGCGCGGATACAGGCGCGTGCCAGGTTATATCGCGCGCTGATCCGCATTCAGACAGCGGGACAGCCGAAGCTCAAATTGTGAGCGGCGGTGATTGGAAAAGGCGATTGGAAAAATGAATTTGACAGGGGAGTCTGTCGCAGAGGGCAAAGGCGTTCTGTGACAGATTCCCCTGCTTGTGTTATACTAAAAGTTCAGGAATCTTAAAAGATCGAACGCGAGTTCACAGAGAGGAGGGGCGGTTTGGCGCAGAAAAAGAGCAGAAGCAAACGGCGAACCACGGCGACGGCAAAAAGCAGAAAGCGGGGCAGCGCGCCGGTGCGCAGAAAGAAGCAGACGGAAGCAGAGCAGCTTGTGTTTTTGCAGGAGGAAGTTTTGCCGCTTCTCTTAGGACTGTTCGCAGCGCTGTTATTGCTCAGCAATTTTGGACTCTGCGGCGCATTCGGCGCTGTGCTCCGCGGCGTGCAGCTGGGGCTTTTTGGCAGCCTTGGATTGCTGTTTCCATTGTTGCTCTGCGGTGCCGTCCTGTATCGCGCGCTCAGCGAGGACAAGATACGGGCGCGCAGGAAAAATACGTCGCTCGTTCTTTCTTATTTGTTTTTGCTTGCAATGGTGCATCTTTTGCAGGGAACGGGCGGCGGCGATCTCGCCTATCTCTATGACGGCAAGCGGGGTGGTGGGGCGGTTGGCGGACTGCTCGCCGGTGCGCTCCACGCCTTGCTGGGACAGGTTGGTGCCGTGCTGATTGTGCTGGTTCTTCTGATTCTCTGT
>CALLVJ010000227.1 GCA_938010625.1 uncultured Stomatobaculum sp.
TCCAGATTTCAGGAACCAGCACGCCCTCCAGATCCAAGCAAACAATATTCATGTCCCGCCTCCTCAATTGCCTTAATAGCCACAGTATACCAGAGGAGACAGTCCTCCGCCACTAAATTGACTTGCCGAGGAACTGGCTCTCGTAGAGCGTATAGTAAAAGCCCTTTGCAGCCATCAGCTTCTCGTGGTTTCCCTTCTCAATGATGTGTCCCGCTTTCATCACGAGGATCACATCCGCATTCCGTATCGTCGAGAGGCGGTGCGCCACAATGAAACTGGTGCGCCCGAGCATGAGCCGGTTGAATGCCTCCTGAATTTTTAACTCCGTCCGCGTGTCAATCGAAGACGTCGCCTCGTCGAGAATTAGCATGGACGGATTGCTCATCATCACGCGGGCAATGCAGAGCAGCTGCTTCTGTCCCTGCGAGAAGCCCTCGCCATTCTCGGCGAGCACCGTATCATAGCCCGCCGGGAGCTTTTCAATGAAGCTCGAAATGTGGCAGGCGCGCGCCACTTCGCGCATCTTCTCGTCGCTGATATCAGGATTTCCCATCGTGATATTTTCGCGTATCGTGCCGCTCCGAAGCCAGGTCTCCTGTAAGACCATGCCAAAGCCGCCGCGCAGCGAAGCGCGCGTCAGATCGCGGAGATCCGTGCCGTCGAGGCTTATGCCGCCGCCCGTCACATCGTAGAAGCGCATCAGGAGATTGATGAGCGTCGTCTTGCCGCAGCCGGTCGGCCCGACAATCGCAATCTTCTGTCCCGGCTTCACCTGAAAATCGAAATTCTCAATCAGGCGCTGTTCCGGCACATAGGAGAAGGCGACCTTCTGGAAGTTCACCGCGCCCGCAAAACTCTCCGGTGCCTTGGCATCTGCCGCATCGGGCACCTCTTCCGCCTCCTCGATAAACTCAAAAAGTCGCGCTGCGCAAGCAATCGCATTCTGGAGCTCCGTCACAACACCCGAAATCTCATTGAACGGCTTCGCATACTGACTCGCATAGCTGAGGAACGCCGTGAGCGCGCCGACTGTCAAGTGCCCGCCGATCACTGAGAGCGCGCCGACTGCGCCGACAATCATATAAACTAAGGCGTTCACAAAGCGCGTCGTCGGATTGGTAAGCGAAGAGAAAAAGGTCGCCTTCAGCGAAGTCTCCGTCAATTTTTCATTGAGCGCGTCAAAATCCTGAATCACAGCCTCTTCGCGGTGAAAGGCCTTGACGACCCGCTGTCCCTCGACCATCTCGTTGATCATGCCGGTCTGCGCGCCGCGGAGTGTGGACTGCGCGCGGAATAAGATATAGCTGTGCTTTGAGATATAACCTGCGACGAAGAAGCTGAGCGGTGTGATCAGCACGACCGCGAGCGTAATCGCCGGGTTCACCGAGAGCATGAATACCAAAGTTCCCAGTATCGTGAGCACACCTGTGAAGAGCTGGGTGAAGCCCATCAGGAGGCCATCTGAAAACTGATCGGCATCCGCAATCACGCGGCTCTCAATTTCGCCGACCGGGTGCGCGTCGAGATAGCTGAGGGGCAGGCGCTCAATCTTTCGAAAGGCGTCATTCCGGAGTTCCCGCACGACAGCATAGGCCAGATGGTTGTTGCAGAGATTCATGAGCCACTGGAAAATGCCGACCCCCGCAGCCGCGAGCGCAAGTTCCAGGATGACCTTCCGCACACCCGGAAAGTCCACCCTGCCCGCGCCGATCATGTGGTCAATTGCGGCGCCTGTTAAGCGCGGCGCAAGCAGCGTCAGTACGACTGTCAGGAACGCGAGCAGCAGTGAGGCAAACAGCCAGATCCGAAAGCGCCCAATGTAGCGGAGCACCTTTTGGATGGTTTGCCGCTGAAAATCATTTTTCCTCTTCTGTTCCATCTCAAGCCTCCTTCGGGAACTGGGAGTAGTAAATCTCCTGGTAGACCTGATTGTCCTGTAGCAGCTCCTCATGCGTGCCGCTGCCAACCAGCTTACCATTGTCCAGCACCAGAATGCGGTCAGCGTACTGCACCGACGCCGCGCGCTGCGACACAATAAAGCAGGTGATATCCCTGGCGCTCTCGCGAATTGCCTTCCGAAGCGCTGCGTCCGTCGCGAAGTCGAGCGCCGACGCGCTGTCGTCGAGAATCAGAATTTCCGGCTTCTTCATCAGCGCGCGCGCAATCGTGAGGCGCTGCTTCTGCCCGCCCGACAAGTTCCGGGCGTTCTGCTCGAGGTGAAAGTTCAAAGTTCCGGGCTTGGTCTCGACATACTCCTTTGCCTGCGCCACCGTGAGCGCCTCCCAGAGCGCTGCGTCGTCGGCGTCCTCTTTCCCCCAGCGGAGATTCTCGGCAATGCTGCCCTGGAAGAGCTCCGCCTTCTGTAAGACCATGCCAATTTTTGCCCGGAGGCTCTCCAAGGTGAGCGCGCGCACATCCTCCCCGAAAACCTGCACACTGCCCGACGACACATCATAGAAACGCGGAATCAGATTCACGAGCGAGGACTTGCCGCTGCCCGTGCCGCCGATAATGCCGATGGTGTCGCCCTGACAGGCGGTAAAACTGATATCCGAGAGCGCCTCGCCGCTCTCCTTGTCATAGCGGAGCGAGACATGCCGGAACTCGACCGCCTTCTTCCGCCCGCTGCTGTCCGCTGCCTCAGCTGCAAAGACCTGATCTGCATTTTCCCTGCCATCCTCCATGTCGCTCTGCACCTCGAGCACCGCCGCGACGCGGTCGCTGCAGGCCACTGCGCGCGTCACCTGAATAATCAGATTTGCGAGCTTGATGAGCTCCACCAGAATCTGCGACATATAGTTCAGGAGCGCGACCGCCTGCCCGGTTGCGAGAATCCCCGTGTCCACACGGACGGCATCCGTCTGTATCAGAGCGACAAGCGCTAAATTAATCAGCACATAGGTCAGCGGATTCATGAGGCCTGAGATGCGCCCCACCTGCACCTGCTCCGAAAAGAGTGCGTCATTCCGCTCCGCGTAGCGCTTCCGCTCATGCTCCTCCTGGCGGAACGCCCGAATCACGCGGACACCCGTCAGATTTTCGCGCGTGCTCGTCATGATCTGGTCAAGCCTGCCCTGTACCTTTTTGTAGCGCGGCAGGGTCGTGAGCAGAATCCAGAAGACCACTGCGCCGATCACCGGGATTGCGACCGCAAAAATGAGCGCTGACGGCACATCAATCGTAAACGCCATGACCATTGCGCCAAAGACAATAAATGGAGAGCGGAGAAAGAGGCGCAGCACCATGTTGACGCCGGCCTGCACCTGGTTCACATCGCTCGTCATGCGGGTAATCAGGGTGTCCGCGCCGAAGAGATCCAGCTGTGAGAAACTTAACTCCTGCACCTTCGAGAAGAGCTCATGCCGGAGCTCACCGCCGAGCCGCATCGACGCCTTCGCCGCAAAGTACTGCGCGACAATCGAGAAACAGAGCCCCGCCGCGCCGAGCAGCAACAGCAGCCCCGACTGCTGCAGCACATAGAGCCGGTTTCCCGTCGCAATGCCGTGGTCAATGATCCGCGCCATGATGAGCGGGACAATCAGCTCCAGCAATGCCTCCACAAGCTTGAAGAGAGGCGCGAGCACCGCCTCTCTCCTGTATTTCTTCAATATTGGCAACAAAACCCTCATACGCCCCTCGCTTTCTCAGAATATCCTAACGAGACAGGGATAGACTGTCAAGAAGACAGTCTTGCAATCCGAATTTGCAGCAAATTTATCATTGAATTTTACAGCAAAACATTCTATGCTGACGGAAGAAAGGAGGCAATTTCCATGCCAAACATCAAACCGATTTCTGATCTTCGCAATTACAGCGAGGTGCTTCGCGACGTAGCCATTGGCTCTCCCGTCTTTCTGACCAAAAACGGACGGGGTAAATATGCGATTGTCGATATCGCTGACTACGAAAAAAACGAGGCGACACTGCAGCTCTTTCAGGAGCTCACAAAGGGGCGCAGCTCCTGAGAACAGCAAGGGTGGCTAAGTCTAGCGCAAGTTGAACAAAATCTCGGGGGTTCGGAATGAATCAGCTGCATTTTTCTCCTGCGGCACAATGCGATCTTTTGGAAATCAAACGCTACATTGAAGAAGAACTCCTGAATCTTTCTGCCGCGGAATCGACAATACATCGCATTCTTCTTAAAACAAAGCTACGCATACAAAAAAAGCGGGGCGGTGAAGATGAAATCTTCACCGCCCCGCCCACAGTTACGAGTACTGGGGAGCCTCGTTTTTCCGTTTGCCTTACGGCGTCTCGCGAATCCATGCACCGGAAGCATCCACATGGTAGCCATCCGGCGTCACTTCATTCGCATACATGGAGCCATACGGTCTGCCTGCGCGATGCCCGTATACCCAGAGATTCTGAGACGCATCCCAGTCCCAGGTCGGCGCAGGAGTTGCCGGATTCAGGTAGTACCAGCTTCCGTTGATCTCCTGCCAGCCGGTCTGCATCGAGCCGGTCAGCAGATTCAGATAGTACCATCTGCCGTCCGAGCTGTCGC